>NZ_JBKFBD010000021.1:0-86617 GCF_053345975.1 Microbacterium sp. C23T
GGGCGCGCCGCGCGGAGGTCGCGGGCCGCCCCGCGGGCGCCGCCTCCCCCCCCCCCGCCTGCCACGACGCCTCCTCCCGCCCCCACCGCGATCACGGCCAGCGCGCCGGCCGTCAGACGCACAGAGCGTCGCTTCGAAACTGACATCGTCGTCATCCTTCTGTCGGCGCGGACACCGTCCGCCGAGAGGCGGGCCGGCCGGGGCTCGTCCGCGAAGCCCCGGCCTCGAGGGTCAGGCGGAGACGGACACCGCCTCTCGGCGGACGAGCCGCCCGCCGTCCCACCGCACCGGCATCGGATCGGTGATGCCACCCACGAACCGTCCGTCCTGGCCGATGTTGCGGAACGCGAACAGCAGCCATTGACCGTCCGAACGGCGCTGCAGCAGGCGCCCGACGTACAGGTCCTCATCGGTCAGCGGATACGCGGCGTCGATGTCGAACGGTCCGAGGAGGCTCTCCGCCGGAACCGCCCAGGTGCCGGCGCCTGCGGCGCGCCGGGAATCGGTGCTCTGCTCCTTCAGGCAGGAGAAGATCACCACCGGACGCCCGTCGACGATCTCTGCCTGCAGAACCTCCAGCTGCCCGAAGCCCTCGACGCTGGGCGCACTGAGCGGTCCGCGCAGCTCCCAGGTGCGCAGGTCCGCCGACCAGGCGTGCCCGATGACGCCGCGCCCGTCCACCGGTCCCTCGGGGGAACGGGCCGTGATCAGCATGTGCCAGCCGTTTCCGTCCGGGTCGGCGAACACCCACGGATCGCGGAAGGCCTCGTCGTGCCACGCGCCGCTCGAGAGCTTCTCGTACCAGGGCCCCTGCGCCTCGAGCACCGGTCCGCCGGCCTTCGTCCACGTGAAGAGGTCCGGAGACGTCGCGTAGCCGATCCGCTGGACGTTCTGCCCGCCGGGGGCGAGAGTGGCGCCCGTGTAGAACATGAACCACGTGCCGTCCGGGTGGCGCACCACCGATCCGGTCCAGGTGGCGAGCTCGTCGAAAGCGGGGGCGTCGCTGCGGACCAGCGCATCCGCGACCTGCGTCCACTCGACGAGGTCCGTCGAGACCGCGTGCCCGATCGAGGCGCGGTAGTGGCGGGCTTCCGGGTCGTGGAGCGCCCGCGAGGCGTAGAGGAAGAAGAGGTGGTAGCGCTCGCCGTCGTCGGCGAACCAGTAGTCCCATACCCAGGAATCGGGGAGGTCGAACACGCGAATTCCTTCAAGAGTCGTGCGCGGGAGATCGCGCGATGGTGTGCCCCTCCGCCCGGCGGGCGGGGAGAGCGAGTGTGCGAGTTCGGCTTACCGAGCCGTCGCCGGTGCGGCGAGCTCGGCGCGGCGGGGCGGGTCGGCCCCCGGTCGCGAGACGGTGATCGCCGCGGCGAGCGCTGATCTCTGCAGGAGCGATTCGACGGCAGACGACGGGATGCTGCCACCCGCCGTCGCGAGCGACGCCCGCAGACCGTCGCTGTCGACGATGCCGTCGATGAGCACGCCCATGAACGTGTCGCCGGCGCCGACCGTGTCGACCACTTCGGTCACGACCGCGGGCACGGTGACCTCGCCATCGGCGGTCACGCCGATCGCACCGTCCGACCCGAGGGTGACCACGACGAGTCGCGGGCCCCGAGCGACCCACTCCCGGGCGACTTCCACGGGATCCCGCGCCGGGTGGAGCCAGCGGAGGTCTTCGTCGCTCGCCTTCACGACGTCGGCGAGCTCGACCACCTCGGCGACACGCTGCCGCACGCGGTCCTCGTCGTCGACGAGCGACGGACGGATGTTGGGGTCATACGTCACGATCGCCCTCCCCCGCGCCGACCGCACGAGCGCGAGGACATGGTCCGCGCCGGGTTCGAGCACAGCGGCGACGGAGCCGACGTGCACGACGTCGGCGGCGCTCGCGAGTTCCTCGAGGCGGGCGGTGTCCGCCCCGAGGTCCCACTCGAGGTCGAAGTCGTACGTGGCGGCACCGCTCGCATCGAGATGGGCGGCGGCCGTCGACGTGCGCGCCGACGCGACGGCGATCACCTCGACATCCGACTCCCCGAGCCACCGTCGCACACGGCCGCCCCGGTCGTCCTCCGCCAGGCAGGTGATCAGCGTCGGGCATCGTCCCAACCGTCCCAGCGTCAGCGCGGTGTTGGCGGGGCTGCCGCCGGGCGCCTCTTCGACACGGCCATCCGCGCGATGGACGATGTCGACGAGGGCCTCGCCGACGACCACGAGGCGCAGCATCCCATCCGTCATCCCTTCACCCCGCTCGCCGCGATGCTGCTGACGAACGCCCGCTGGAACACCAGGAAGACGATGAGCACCGGGATCGTGATGAGCGAGGTGTAGGCCATCACCTCGCCCCACGCGGTGTTCAGCTGGAAGAAGTACTGCATGCCGACCATGACCGGCCGCAACTCCTCCTTCTGCACCACCATGAGGGGCCAGAGGTACTGGTTCCACGCCGGCAGGAAGGTGAGGATCGCCACGGTCGCGAAAGCCGGACCCGACAGCGGCACGAGGATGCGCCGGTAGATGGTGAACCAGCTCGCGCCGTCGATCCGGGCCGCCTCGTCGAGCGACTTCGGGATGGTCGAGAAGTACTGCGTGAACAGGAAGATCGAGAACGCGTTCGCGATGAACGGGACGATCTGCACCTCGTACGTGTTGAGCCAGCCGAAGTCGTACTTCAGCACGCCGCCCTCCATCACGAGCGTCGGAAGCTGGGCGACCCAGTAGACCATCGGCACCGCGATCGTCTCGAACGGGACGATCAGCGTCGCGATGATCAGCGCGAGCACGACGATCCGGCCCTTCCACGCCAGCCGGGAGAGCGCGAAGCCTGCCATCGAGTTCACGATGAGCCCGAGCCCCACCGTGAGCACCGTCACGAGCACCGAGTTGAACAGGAACTGCGCGACGGGTACGCGGTCGAACACCCCGAAGTAGTTGTCGAGGCTGATGTCGCCCACCGGGAGGAAGGCCGCGGGCGAGTCGATGTCCTGCAGGATCTGGCTGTCGGGCTTGAGGCTCGACACGAACATGAACACCAGCGGGAACAGGAAGATGATCCCGAACAGCGACAGGGCGATGTAGAGGAACACCTTGCCCCTGATGCGCTGCGCCTTCTCGCTGCGAGCCGGCGCCGGGCGCGCGGCACGGCGCGAGTCGGCAGGTGCCGTCGTCAGAGTCTGGGTGGCGGTCATGTCAGTCCTTCTCTCGCGTGAGCCGGCGCTGGATGAGCGCGATGGCGAGGACCGCGACGAAGAAGATCAGCGAGATCGCAGCGGCGTAGCCGATCTCCTGCTGCTCGTAGCCCTTGCGCACGGCGTGGAACACGATGGTCGAGGTCGAGTTCACCGGGCCGCCCTGGGTCATGACGTCGACCTGCACGAACAGTCCGAGGGCGGCGATGGTGATCGTGACGAGGACGAACACCATGGTGGGCCTGAGGCCCGGCCACGTCACGTTCGTGAACTGGCGCCACGGGCTCGCGCCGTCCATCTTGGCGGCTTCGTAGAGCTCCTCGGGGATCGTCTGCAGGCCCGCGAGCCAGATGATCATGTGGAACCCGACGGCCTGCCAGATCGACAGCACGATGATCGCGCCGAGCGCCGTCTTCGGGTCGTTCAGCCAGTCGACGTTCGACCACGCCCCGAAGGTGAGCGCATCGAACATGGCGTTGATGAGGCCGTCCTTCTGGTACATGAACTTCCACAGGATCGAGACCACGACGATCGAGGTCACGACGGGGACGAAGAAGATCACGCGGAAGGCGGTCACGCCGCGCATGCGCCGGTTGACGAGCACCGCGAGGAGCAGTCCGAGCGCCGCCTGCACGGGCACCACGACGAGTGCGAACACCGCGGTGTTGCCGACCGACTGCACGAACACCGGGTCGGCGGTGAAGGCTCGGATGAAGTTGTCGAAGCCGACGAACCGCGGAGGGTTCGGCGAGATGAGACGCGCGTTCGTGAAGGACAGCCCGAAGGCGAGGAACACGGGGATCACGAGGAACAGCACGAGGAGGACGGCCGCGGGGGCGATCATCCCCAGTCCTGCCCAGGTCTCGCGACCCTTGATGGAGCGGAAGCGACGGTAGGCGCGCCGAGGCTCTTCGGCGGCGACCGTCGGAGGAGTGACAGTCATGACAGATCTCTCGGGGAGTGCGCCGGCGAGGGCTCGAGGCCCTCGCCGGCACGATGGATCACTGGAAGCCGTAGCCGTCGTTCGACTCGATGTTGGCGTCGATCTCAGAGACGGCACGGTCGAGCGTCTCCTGGACGTCGGCGCCGTTCATGATGTCCTTCGCCGCCGTCTCGAACGTCGTCGAGATGACTGCGTACGCGGGCGTCTCGGGGCGCAGCACCGCGTACTTCTGCGAGAACTCGACGAACGGGCGCAGGGCGCCGTCATCGCCGAAGTACTCCGACGCCTGGGCGGCGGCATCCGTCGCGGGAATGACGACCTGCTTGTCGGCGAACTCGGTGATGTACTTGTCCTGGAAGCTGAACTCGAGGTACGCACGCGCGCCGTCGGCGTCGTCGCATTCGGATGAGATCGCCCACTGCCACGAGCCGCCGCCGATCTTGGGGCCGTTGCCGAGGTCCGGCGGGGGCAGGATCAGCAGGTCGTCGCCGACCTCGTCGAGCGCGGCCACCGCGTTCCAGACGCCGGTGTAGCTGAGCGCCACGTCGTCGTCGATGAACTCCTGATTGCCGACGGTGCCGCTGTTGCCGGCGTAGCCGTCGGCGAAGAGGCCGGCGAACCAGTCGCCCCACGCGACGGCGTCGGGTCCGTTGAGGGCGCCGTCGGCCGACAGCATGGTGTCGCGATCGATGAGGTCGCCGCCGAAGCTCTGCAGGAACGGCGAGTAGGCGTACGGCCACCACTCCCCGGTGTCCTCCGCCCCGATGTCGATCGGCGTCTCGTAGCCGTCGTTCTTCAGCGTGGCGAGCGCCGCGTCGAACTCGTCCGCGGTCCACGGCTCGTCGACCGTCGGGATGCGGATGCCGCTGGCGTCGAGCACCGATTTGCGGGCGAAGATGCCGAGTGCGGCGTCCCAGTAGCCGGCCGAGTAGATCTCGTCATCCCACACGCCGACGGCCGTGGGCAGCAGGGAGTCGGTGATCTCGGTGGGAAGGTCGAGCGGCTGCAGGTAGCCCGCCCAGGCCCAGTTCGGCATGATCGGGCCGTCGAGGTCGAGAAGGCACGGAAGATCACCGGATGCCGCGGCCGCGACGATCGCGTCGTTGTAGGCGCCCTGCGGGAACGACTCGTGCACGACCTCGTAGTCGTCCTGCGACGCGTTGAAGTCGGAGATGATCTGCTCGTAGACCTCGAGCTCGGCCGGGTTGCCCGCCGAGTGGGTCCACATCGTCAACTGTGTGCGGCCGTCCGCGGTGGTGGTGTCACCTTGGCCGGCTTGCCCGCACCCGGTCAGGGCGATCGCCGTGACCAGGCCCGCGGACACGAGGATCGGGGTCCTTGTGCGCATTGTTGTGGTTTCCTTTTCTTGGTGACTCACGCCCGCGTGGGTCACCGATCGGGGGCCGCCTGCGGCGGCCGCTCGGTGTGTGAAGCCCGTCGCCGGTTCGGTTTGGCGACTTGCGCCGGCGGCGGGCCTACGGAGTCTCGTCGGATGACGGGACACTCCATCAGGTGCGTGGCGTCCTCATCCCCTTCCGCGCGGACGCCGAGCGCGACCTCCATCGCCCAGCGACCCATGGCGTAATGGGGCAGGGCGACGGTGGTGAGTGGGGGATCCTGTTCCGCGGCGATCAGCTGCTGGTCGTCGTAGCCGACGACGGACAGATCGCGCGGGATGTCGAGGCCGCGGCGGTGCGCGGCGATGTACACGCCGGCCGCCATACGGTCGTTGAAGCAGAAGATGCCGGTGGGGCGCTCGTCGTCGGGGAGATCGAGGAGGACCTCGGCCGCCGCGCGACCGCCGTGGGCCGAGGTGTCACCGGTGATGTGGAGCGCCGGGTCGGCCGGGATCCCGGCCTCCGCGAGCGCCTCGAGATAGCCCTCGTGGCGCAGCCGCGAGGCGATGGGGCCGTCGTCGGTGTCGATGTAGGCGATCCGCCGGTGGCCGGCGGCGACGAGCTCGCGCACCGCGGCCGCGCCTCCGGCGCGGTCGTCGGGGACGACGCTGCGGTAGCCCCCGTTCGCCGGGCGGCAGTCGAGCAGCACGGTCTGCGCCGAGACGCCCTGCGGGACGTCGACCACGCGGTGCCACATGCACGCGTAGATCATCGCGTCGACCTGCTGCGCGGTGAGCGCGTCGATGGCCTCGCGTTCGATCTCGGCGTCGCCGCCGGTGTCGATCAGATAGACGAGGTGGCCGTTGTCGCGTGCGGCGTCCTGCGCACCCGCGAGCATGCGACCGGCGAACGGCGTCGTCGCGATCTGGTCGGAGATGAGTCCGACCGTGCGCGTGCGCTGCGTGCGAAGCCCCCGGGCCACCGAACTCGGAGCGTAGCCGACCGCCCGGGCCGCCTCCCGGACTCGCTGACGCGTCTCCTCCGAGATGCGCGATTCGACGTCGTTCATGACGAGCGAGACCGTGGTCACCGAGACGCCGGCCGCTGCCGCCACGTCTGAGATCCGAGCCCTCGCCATCAGTGACACTCCCTCGTGCTAAATCGATTTATCGAGCGGATCCGATTATGGACCGAGCGACAGCGAGCCGTCAAGTGCGACGTTCCGGCGAAGTCCATGCGCCTGGATCCACATGTGCGTGTTCGACTTCCACATGCAACGATGAGTTCGCAATGCAAATCGATTTGCATTGCTGAGAATCCAAGGAGCGAATCAGAAATGCACACTCCCCCGAAGAAGGTCAGGCGCGTCCTGACCGGCGGCCTCACCGCCGCTGCGGTCGCGGCTTCCGTGCTCGTCGGCCTGCCCGCGGCAGCCCTTGCGGCACCTAACGCACCGGCGACGCCCGAGCTGCAGGACGGCCCCCAGCCGACGACGCACTCGCAGCAGGCGTACGCCCCCGAAGACGACTTCACCGCGAAGTGGACCCGCGCGGACGCCCGGCAGCTCAAGCGCCTGTCGGACCCGACCGCGGGATCGAAGCAGAACTCGATGCCCGCCGAGCTCACCATGCCCGCGGTTTCGCAGGACTTCCCCGACATGAGCAACGAGGAGGTGTGGGTGTGGGACTCGTGGCCGCTGACCGATGAGGACGCCAACCAGTACAGCGTCAACGGCCAGGAGATCATCTTCTCGCTCGTGGCCGACCGCAACCTCGTGTTCGACGAGCGCCACGTGTTCGCGAAGATCGGCTACTTCTACCGCCCCGCCGGCGTCCCCGCCGATGAGCGACCGGCGAACGGCGGCTGGACGTATGGCGGCCTCGTCTTCGACGAAGGGGTGACCGGCAAGATCTTCCCCGACCAGTCGTACAGCCACCAGACCCAGTGGTCGGGTTCGGCGCGCATCTCGAAGGGCGGCGAGATCAAGCTGTTCTTCACGGACGTCGCGTTCTACCGCAACGAGGACGGCAGCAACCGCAAGCCCTACGACCCGCGCATCGCACTGAGCGTCGGCAAGGTGCACGCCAACAAGAACGGCGTGAAGCTGACCGGATTCGACAAGGTCACCGACCTGCTGCAGGCCGATGGCACGTACTACCAGACCGGTGCGCAGAACGAGTTCTTCAACTTCCGCGACCCGTTCACGTTCGAGGACCCGGCCCACCCCGGTGAGACCTACATGGTCTTCGAGGGCAACTCCGCCATGCCCCGCGAGACCGCGACGTGCAACGAAGAGGACCTCGGCTACCGCGAGGGAGATCCCTTCGCAGAGACGGTCGACCAGGTGAACGCCTCGGGCGCCACCTACCAGATCGGCAACGTCGGTCTCGCGAAAGCGAAGAACAAGGACCTCACCGAGTGGGAGTTCCTGCCGCCCATCCTGTCGGCGAACTGCGTCACCGACCAGACCGAGCGTCCGCAGATCTACATGAAGGACGGCAAGTACTACCTCTTCACCATCAGCCACCGCGGCACGTTCGCGAACGGCATCGACGGCCCCGAGGGCGTCTACGGGTTCGTCGGCGACGGCATCCGCAGCGACTACCAGCCCATGAACTCCGGCTCGGGCCTGGCACTGGGCAACCCGACGAACCTGAACTTCGCGGGCGGACAGCCGTTCGCGCCGGACTACAACCAGCCGATCGGACACTTCCAGGCGTACTCGCACTACGTGATGCCTGGCGGACTGGTGCAGTCGTTCATCGACACGGTCGGCACGGAGGGCGACTTCCGCCGCGGCGGCACGCTCGCCCCGACGGTCAAGATCGACATCGACGGCGCCTCGTCGGCGGTCGACTACTCGTACGGTGACGGCGGCCTCGGCGGCTACGCCGACATCCCGGCGAACATCAACGTCAACAACGGCGGCAAGGTCACCCCGCTGCCGTGACCTGACGACCGTCGAGCGGATGCCTCGGCACGACCCCGTGCCGAGGCATCCGTTCGTCCCGTTCCGAGCCGAAGGAGACCGAATGCACACGCAGAACACCCGATCCGCGTCGCCCCGGCGGCGCCTCCTCGCCCTGCTCGCCGGCGCGGCGGCCGCGATCGTGCTCGTGGCGGCGATCGCCGTCGCGCTGTCGCAACGGAGCGGGACGGATGCCGCGCCCTCGCCGTCTGCGACGACCGACGGGTACGAGCGGCCCGCGGACTGGTCTCCGCACCGCCCGAGCGTGCACCTCACGCCCGAGGCGAACTGGATGAACGACCCGCAGAAGCCGTTCCTCCTCGACGGCATGTGGCACTACTACTACCTCTACAACGCCGACTACCCGGACGGGAACGGCACCGCGTGGTACCACGCGACCTCGACCGACCTCGTGCACTGGAAGGACGAAGGAGTCGCGATCGACAAGTACGCCAACGGGCTCGGCGACATCTGGACCGGCACGGCGGTCGTCGATGAGCATGGCACCGCAGGGTTCGGCGAGGGCGCCGTCATCGCACTCGTGACGCAGCAGGTCGACGGGGTTCAGAGGCAGTCGCTGTTCGTCTCGCGCGACGGCGGCTATCGCTTCGAGTCGTTCGACGGCAATCCCGTGATGGAGAACCCCGGTGTCGCGGACTGGCGCGACCCGCGCGTGTTCTGGGACGACGCGGCCGGGCGCTGGGTGATGGCCCTCGCCGAGCACGACCGGATCGGGTTCTACACCTCGCCGAATCTTCGCGACTGGACCTATTCCTCGGACTTCGTCACCACCGGCCTCGGCGTCCTGGAGTGCCCCGACCTGTTCCCCCTGGCGGTCGACGGCGATCCCGACGACGTGCGGTGGGTGCTCGTCGCGGGTGCGAACGGCGCCGCGGAGGGGATGACGACAGGCACCGCGTACTGGGTGGGCGCGTGGGACGGCGAGCGCTTCACCCCCGACGGCGCCGGCCACCAGTGGCTGGACCACGGCCCCGACTACTACGCGGCCGTCACGTGGGACGACCCACGCCTGGATGAGCACGATCGCCTCGCGTCGCGGTACGGCATCGGCTGGATGAACAACTGGGCCTACGCGGGCGGGTTCCCCACCGAGGACTGGCACGGCGGGTCGGACTCCCTCGTGCGCACGATCACCCTGAGCGACGACGAGGGGCGCGCGACGCTGCACTCGGAGCCGGCGGCCGAGCTGGGTTCGCTGGAAGGCGAGGCCGAGCACCTCGACGATGCGCGGCTCGCCGACGGCGAGACCGTGGACGTCGCTGTGCCCGCCTCGGGCGCGTATCGACTGCGATTGGATGCTGCGAGCCCGGCCGGCGAGCTTCGGGTCAAGGTCCTCACGGGGGACGGCGGCTTCGCGACGGTCGGCTACGACTTCGCGGCGCGGTCCGTGTTCGTCGCACGGGATGCCGACGCTGTCGCCGACACGATGCCTGAGGCGTACCGCGAAGTGCGCACGGCGGCGGTGGAGCCGGAAGATGGGCGCATCGCGCTCGACATCGTCGTGGACGCTTCCTCGATCGAGGTCTTCGCGGGCGGCGGTCGCGCGGCGCTGACGATGGCCACGTTCGGGACGAGCGGCGCGCGAGGGCTGCAGATCGAGGGCACGCGGGAGCCGGTCGCCGTCACGAGCGCCAGCCTCACCCCGTTGCGGGTTGCCCCGGTCGAACGGGAATCGCGCCGGTAGCGCCCCTAGCGAGCGAGCGGCACCCCGACGGACTCGCGCTCGACCAGCCACCCGCGGAGCAGGTGGATGCCGTCGCCGACCGGCGGCGCGGTCCCGTCGATCCGGTCGAGCAGGCGGGTCATGCCCCACCTCCCCATCTCGTCGTGGGGCAGCGCGACAGTGGTGAGCCCGGGGTCGAGAGCGTCGGCGACCGGATGCAGATCGTCGATCCCCACGACGCTGAGGCCGTGCGGGACGGGGACGCCGCGCCGCGCCGCGGCCTGCATCACGCCCATGGCGATCTGGTCGTTGAAGCAGATGACGGCTGTGGGCGGGACGAGCTGATCGAGGAGCCGTCCTCCCGCTTCTCGACCGCCTGCCGCATCGGAGGTGCAGAAGTCGAGGCGACCGTCGGCCAAGGCGATCCCCGTGTCGCCCAGAGCGGATCGCACGCCGATGAGGCGGCCGCGAGCGGCGCGGGACTCGTCGCTGGTCCCGACGTAGGCGATGTCGCGGTGCCCCTCACGCGTGAGCCGCTCGCAGGCGAGGGCCGCGATCTGCGCCTCATCGGGCACGACGGCGTCGACTTCCCAGCCGGGTTGCGGCGCAGCATCCACGAGTACGACAGGCACGTCCTCGGGGACGTCGGGCTGCTCGACGCGCTGGTGGTACATGCGGGCGATCAAGAGGCCGTCGACCCGCTGGGCGAGGAAGCGCGCGACGAGGTCGCGCTCCGCCTCGGCATCGCCGCCGCTCTCGGCGACCATCAGCAGCACGTCGCGTTCGAGCCCGGCTCGACGGGCACCCTCGATGATGCGGCCCGCGAACGGGGTCGCCGCGAGGTCATCGCCGATGAGCCCGACGACACCGGTGCGCCGGCGGCGCAGTCCGCTGGCCACCCGGTCGGGGACGTACCCGAGTTCACGGGCGACGGCGAGGATCCGCTCGCGGGTCTCGGCGTTCACCGCCCGCGCGCCGCTCAGCGCGTGCGAGACCGTCGTCGCCGAGACGCCCGCGGCGGCGGCCACGTCGCTGACGCGCGCGCGCCCGCCGGTCTTCCCAGACATACGCCCAGCCTATGGGCCGAGCCCCGGTCGGATGGGCTCTCAGCGCACGACGGCGGTCGCGGTCTCGAGTCGCGCGAGCACTTCCTGGCTGATGGAGCCGAGGAGGAAGCGCGCCAGCGCGCCGCGCCCGTGCGAGCCGACCACCGCGAGGCGTGCCGTGCCCGCGAGCTCGTTGATGATGTGCGACGGATACCCGCGCTCGACGCGGCGCACGATCTCCAGATCGGGGTAGCGCGAGGCGAGTCCGGCGAGCGAGAGCCCGAGCGCCTCGCCCGTGAGCTTCTCCATGTTCTCGAGGTACTGCACGGGGTATGCGCCCATGTTGCGCGGCACCTCGAGCGGCGTCCACACCGCCACGGCGATGAGCGGCTCGTGGAGCCGGTCGGCCTCGGCGGCGGCGAACGCCACGGCCTTCTCCGACACCGGCGAGCCGTCGACGCCGACCACGACCCCGGTGCGGCCTGCGACGTCGAAGTCCGGGATCACCACGACCGGCGAGTGCGCGCCCGCGGCGATGCGCAGGCCGTGGGCACCGCGGTGCGCCCGCGATCCCGACCCCTGGTAGTCGCTGCCGATGACGAGCAGCGCGGCGTCGTTAGAGGCATCCAACAGTTTCGCGACCGGGTTGCCCCGTTCGACGCGGGTGCGCACGTCGACACCTGTCGACGCGATGCGGGATGCCTCGGCCTCGGCGAGCTCGACCGCTTGGGCGAGTGCGGCGTCGACCAGGGAGTCCTCCCCCACCGCGCCGAACGCTCCTCCGACGACGGCGAACAGCTCGATCGGCTGTCGCCTCTCGACCGCGCGCTGCGCCGCCCAGTCGACTGCTCGACGCGTGACCGCAGCATCCGTGATTCCGACGACGATCGCTTCACCCACGATTGGCTCCTCTCGGATGCCCCCAGGCTAGCCCCGCCGCCGGTCCCGGCGCAGGGTGGCGGGCCGTGACAAACCGCAGGCCTGCATTCCTTTCGCGGAATATCGATGGAGGGGCGAAAGTCACCCGCGCACGGGCGGGAGCGAGCGCATCGCCCTCGGGCGCGTCACTGCGGCGCAACAGTCCGACACGATCCGGAAACACGCAGTTGAAAGGGTCGGAGCATCCGACCCCACCCCGCCCCGACGGCGCTGCGAGGAGGGCTGTCATCTCCTCCGAAAGGACGTGCTTTCGCATGCCTGAAACCATTCATCGCGCGCGGCCGGGGCGTGGCCGTGGCCGCGCGCTCGCAGTGCTGGTCGCGGCAGGGGCGCTCTTCGCCTCCGGCGTCGCGCTGGCCCCGGCCGCCGCTGCCGCACCGCCCACCGTCGGCGAGGCGACGATCGATGCTCCTGCCGACGTGGCGGTGGGCGACCCCGTCGTGGTGTCGGTGGCGCTCGCCGGTGCGGTGGACGTCTTCGCGTTCGATCTCGCCGTCGCGTACGACCCGGCGCTGCTCGCTTTCGACGAAGCGGCGACGACGTTCCCCGCTGGCGGCTTCGACGCGGTCGACGGCGACCCGGGGGCGTTGGAGATCACGCACACCCGCCTGGGCACGTCCCCCGGCCTTGCCGGCGACATCACGCTTGTGACCCTTCACTTCACCGCGCGGGCGTCCGGCTCTGCCACCGTGACGATCACCGCGGCGACCCTCGCGAGTTCGTCGACCGAGACGGCCTCGCTCGAAGAACCGCTCGTCACGACCACGGCCATCGCTGCCGCCCCCACCCAGGAGCCGAGCCCGGCGCCGAGCCCGTCTGGGACGACCGATCCGGGTCCGACCCCGAGTGCCACGGGCGCCGCGGCTTCGGCAGGATCGCTCGCTGTCACCGGCGCCGACGCCGCCGTGTGGGGCGTCGCCGCGGCCGTCGCTGCTGCGCTCGTCGCGCTCGGCGTCGTGTTCGTGCTCCGCCGCCGGGCGGGGGCGACCCGATGAGCGCTCCTGTTTCCCCCACCCGACCGACACCGTCCAGGAGGATTCTCACGGTGAAGACCCCCACCTTCCGCCTGATCGCCGGCGCCACCGCCGTGGGCACGGTCGCCGCGCTGACCGCGGCCCTTCCCGCCGCGGCGGAGTCCGCGGCGCCGGCGGCTGCCTTCCTGGCTCCGCACTACACCGAACTCGACCTCACGGGCGACGCACAGGTGACCACCGCTGATCTGGATGCCGCAAGCGACGCGCTCGGTGCGACTAGCGCGGACCCGTCGTGGAGCGACATCGCGCTGATCGATCTCGACGCCGACGGGGTGATCACGGTCTCCGACCTCGCTGGACTCTCACAGCGGATGATCTACGACGACGGACCCTTCGAGCTGCTCGAGGCCTCAGTGATCGACATGCAGGCGGCGATGAACGCCGGTGTGACGACCTCGGTCGAGATCACGCAGGACTACATCGACCGGATCGCAGCGTACGACCGCGTGAAGCAGGACCCGGCGGCCAACGGGCGGCCGCTGAACTCCATCGTCACCGTGAGCGACGTCGCACTGGAGGCGGCGGCCGCGGCCGACGCCTCGCGCGCCCAGAACGGACTGACGAGCATGCTGCTCGGCGTGCCGATCGCGGTGAAGGACAACTACAACACCTCCGACATGGTCACCACCGCAGGCTGCGGATGCTGGAACCTCAACCAGACCGACAGCGACGCGACGATGGTCGCTGGTCTGCGCGCGGAGGGCGCGGTGATCCTCGCGAAGGCGAGCCTCGACGAGTTCGCGTATGGATTCGTCTCGGAGTTCTCGTCGTTCCAGCAGCCCGGCTCGACGCTTCTCGTCGCCAGCCCCTACTCGACCTCCCGCTCCGCGGGCGGATCGAGCGGTGGGACGGGCGCGGCGATCTCCGCCAACCTGGCGGGAATCGGGTTCGGAACCGACACCGGCGGCTCGATCCGGGTGCCGTCGTCGTACAACCAGCTGGTCGGCATCCGGCCCACGGTGGGCCTCGCCAGCCGCGACGGTATCGTGCCGCTCGCCCTCAGCCAGGACACCGGCGGACCGATGGCGCGCAGCGTCGTCGACGCGGCCGTCGCCCTGGACGCCGTGGTCGGTGTCGATGAGAACGATGCCGTCACCGCACGCCAGCAGGGTCTCGTGCCCGAGTCGTACACCTCGTTCCTCGACGCGGACGCCCTCGACGGCGCCCGGATCGGCTACGTCGCCTCGATGATCGGCACCAACGCAACGACTGTGCGGCTGTGGAACGAGACGCGTGCGAAGCTCGAGTCACTGGGCGCGACCGTTGTCGAGGTGGCGGGTTCGCCTGCGTTCAACACCGTGCTCAACGAGGGCAGTGGAAGCACGAACGAGTTCAAGCACGATCTCGCCGAGTACGTGGACGCGCATCTGGGCGACCAGGTGACCCAGCGCACGATCCAGGACATCATGACCGGCGGCAACTACGTCACCTCGCGTCAGTCGGTGTACCGCTCCCGGGATGCCGTCACAGAGGAGGTCTACCAGGCCTGGGCCGGCCCCAGCGGCAGCCACACGAAGGTGCTCGCCGACGGCAAGGTGCTCGTCACCGGCATGCTGGACGCGAACGACCTCGATGCTCTCGTGTACCCGTCGGGCAACCCGTACGGCACGCAGGGCACGAACCTTCGGCTGAGCCCGAACACCGGGATGCCGTCGGTCACGGTTCCGATGGGTCAGGCGCTCGCGACCGAGGCCATCCCCGGTGCGAACGTGAACCTCGAACTGCTCGGCCGTGACTTCGATGAGGGCGGTCTGCTCGCCCTTGCCTACGCTTTCGAGCAGGCGACTCACGCGCGCACCGCACCCGCGCTGTACGGTCCGCTGCCGTAAGCACAGAGTGAGGAAGCCCCGGGCGTCTCTCGACTCCCGGGGCTTCCGTCGCGCGGACCCAACGGTCCGGAGTTACAGCGAGAGGCGCTCGCGCACGACGCCGGCGAGCTCGTCGGCGTGGCGGCGGGCTTCATCCTCGGAGGACGCCTCGACCATCACGCGCACGAGCTGCTCGGTGCCCGACGGGCGCAGCAGCACGCGCCCCGAGAGGCCGAGCTCTGCGGATGCGCGGGCGACAGCATCCTGAACTCCCTCGTCGGTGGCCGCGCGGGTACGGTCGACGTCCTTCACGTTCACGAGCACCTGCGGGTACACGGTCATGATCGACGCGAGCTCTTCGAGCGTCTTGCCGGTGCGCGCCATCTCGGCGACCAGGTGCAGGCCGGTGAGCAGACCGTCGCCGGTCGTCGCGTAGTCGCTCATGATGACGTGGCCCGACTGCTCGCCACCCAGCGAGAAGCCCTGCTCGTTCATGCGCTCGAGCACGTAGCGGTCGCCGACCGCGGTGGTCTCGACGTGGATGCCGTGGGTCGACATCGCGCGGTGGAGTCCGAGGTTGCTCATCACGGTGGCGACGAGCGTGTCGTCCTTGAGCTCGCCGCGGCCCTTCATCGACACCGCGAGAATGGCCATGATCTGGTCGCCGTCGACGACCTTGCCGGTCGCGTCGACCGCGAGGCAGCGGTCGGCGTCGCCGTCGTGCGCGATGCCCACGTCGGCACCGACGCGCACCACGTGCTCGGCGAGCTTGTCGAGGTGCGTCGAGCCGACGCCGTCGTTGATGTTCCAGCCATCGGGATCTGCGCCGATGACGGTGACCTTGGCGCCGGCATCGGCGAAGGTCTCGGGCGACACACCGGATGCCGCGCCGTGCGCGCAGTCGAGCACGACGTGGATGCCGTCGAGGCGATGCGGGAGTGACGCGAGCAGGTGGACGACGTAGCGGTCCTCGGCGTCGGCGAACCGGCGGATGCGGCCTACCTCAGCACCCGTGGGCTGCAGCTTCGGGCCGGCCATGGCAGCCTCGATGCGCTCTTCGACGACGTCGGGCAGCTTCACGCCGCCGCGGGCGAAGATCTTGATGCCGTTGTCAGGAGCAGGATTGTGGGATGCCGACACCATGACGCCGAAGTCGGCATCCATGTCGGCGATCAGGAACGCCGCCGCGGGGGTCGGGAGCACGCCGGCGTCGAGGACGTCGACGCCCGACGAGGCCAAGCCGGCTTCGACCGCGGCGGAGAGGAACTCGCCGGAGACGCGCGGGTCGCGGGCGACGACGGCGGTGAGCCGCTTGCCCGCGGCGCGGCGCGCCTCGGCGGAACGTCCCTGGCCCAGGACGACGGCGGTCGCCTGGGCCAGGGACAGTGCGAGATCGGCGGTGAGGGGGCCGTTGGCCAGCCCCCTCACCCCGTCCGTGCCAAAGATCGGCATACGGGATGGAAGCCGATCAGCGCTTCGAGTACTGCGGCGCCTTGCGGGCCTTCTTGAGACCGGCCTTCTTGCGCTCGATGACGCGGGCGTCGCGCGAGAGGAAGCCGGCCTTCTTGAGGGTCGGGCGGTTGTTCTCGACGTCGATCTCGTTCAGCGCACGGGCGATGCCGAGGCGGAGCGCACCGGCCTGGCCCGAGGGGCCACCACCCGAGATGCGGACGATGACGTCGTACGCACCCGTGAGGTTGAGGACCGTGAACGGGTCGGTGATGAGCTGCTGGTGGAGCTTGTTCGGGAAGTAGTCCTCGAACGCACGGCCGTTGACCGTGATCGTGCCCGAGCCGGGGATGACGCGCACGCGGGCGATGGCCTGCTTGCGGCGACCGACAGCGGCGCCCGAGACCGAGAGCACGGGGCGCTCGGCGGCGACGACGGTCTCGTCGACGGTGGACTCGGTGGAGTAGCTCGTGGGGGTTTCTTCGATGTTCGCCATCAGTGTGTCCTGTTCTGTGCGGCGCTTACTGGGCGACCTGGTCGAAAACGTACGCGGTGGGCTTCTGCGCGGCGTGCGGGTGCTCAGCACCGCGGTACACCTTGAGCTTCGACAGCTGGTTGGCGCCGAGGCTGTTCTTCGGGAGCATGCCGCGGACGGCCTTCTCGACGGCGCGGACCGGGTTCTTCTCGAGGAGCTCCGAGTAGGTGACCGACTTGAGGCCGCCCGGGTAGCCCGAGTGACGGTAGGCCTTCTTCTGCTCGAGCTTCTGGCCCGTCAGCGCGACCTTGTCGGCGTTGATGATGATGACGAAGTCGCCCATGTCGATGTGGGGGGCGAAGGTCGCCTTGTGCTTGCCACGCAGGAGCGCGGCAGCGTGCGAGGCGAGGCGGCCGAGGACGACGTCAGTCGCGTCGATGACCAGCCACTCGCGCTGGGCTTCGCCAGCCTTGGGGGTGTAAGTGCGCGTCACAGTAGTGCTGCTTTCTTGATTCGAACGGAGAGGTTCGTGAATCCCACTCCGGGGTGGTTCCCCTCTCGATAAGAGGAGGAACACGCCAGTGGAGGGCTCACGTTCGCGGCGCCGGGTCAGCTGAGCCGGACACCAAAGATCAATAATACGCGACGCGGGTGCCTCGTCCAAACCGGCCCTCTAGCCGCAGCTCTCCTCAGATCACAAGCGCCACGCCGAGACCACCGAAGATGTCCCTCTGTATAAGAGAGGAATGGATGCTGCGCCCCGCGGCCTCACCAGAGCAGCAGCGCCGCCCCGATCGCGTTGAAGACGACGTGGGCGATCACGGCCCCTGCGAGCCTTCCGGTCAACAGGGTCAGCGCACCGCAGCCCAGCCCCACGGCCACGGTGCCGATGAGCAGACCGACCGGCACGAACTCCCCCGCCGCGAGCACGTGCAGCCCGGTGAAGATCGCCGTTGCGACCAGCACGGCCACCACGCCCGCGACGAGCCGGCCCGCTCCCGCGAGCGCATCACCGAGCGCCCGCTGCAGCAATCCGCGGAAGAACAGCTCCTCTATCAAGGGAGTCACGAGCACGGCCCCTGCGAGAGCCACGATCGTGGCCACCATCGCGTCCGATGCACCCCCCAGGAACCCACCACCGGCGGAGGGCGCAACGAGCTCCACCAACCCTCGCGCCACCAGCCCGACACCCAGCCCCGCGACGAGGTCGATCCAGGAGAACCCACGGAGTCCCACCGCAGCGGCGAACCGGTCGCCCGACACCCGCACGGCGACGATGACCGCCGCGAGCAGCGGCGCCGACAGCAGCACGAGGTCGACGGCCCCGACCACCACCGCCGGCCACCGCAGCAGCGCCGAATGCAGGGACGGCAGCCACAGCATCACGACCGCGAGGAGGAGCGCTCCGACCGCGGCGACCGCGACGGCCACCCACGGGTGTCTCCACGCACGCGCGTCCGATTCCTCCACCATCACAACTCCCGAGGTGTCCGGCTTAAGACGAAGACCCCGGGCGGGAGCCCGGGGTCTTCGAGGAGTTGGTGATCAGCGATTGCCGGCCGCGCGACGACGGGCGACGGCCGCCGCGACCGCGATGCCGCCGAGGCCGATCGCGCCGACGCCGAGCCAGATGATCGCGCCGGGGACCTCGCCACCGGTCGCGGGGAGCTGGCCCGAGCCGCCGGTGCCACCCGAGCCGGAGCCCGCGGCGGCGACGTTCAGCGTGACCGAGCCGATCGTGGTCTCGCCGTCCGAGACGCTGACGACGTAGGTGCCGGCGGTCTGCGCAGTGAACGAGGCCGAGGCCGAGCCGTTCGTGACGGGCTTCTCAACCGAGCTGCCGCCGCTCGACGCGACGACGATCGACGCCAGCGTGGCGCCCGTGCTGGGCGTGACCGAGAAGAAGACGGTCTGGAGGTCACCGAGTTCGGTGAACGTGACGGTGACGGACTGCCCCACAGCCGGCGTCGTGTCACTGACGGTGCCGGGAACGCCGGCGGGGTAATCAGCGGAGGCTGCCCCAGCGCCTCCGAGGACGAGCAAGCCTGCCACGGCGAGCGCGGCTACGGTCTTCTTGAACATGGCGTAGATCTCCCGAGTTATGTGCGCGTCATCGGCGGATTCTTTGTCGGCAAACGTTCGCCCGAGGGGCCGACTTGGAACACCATATCCCATTCTGAGAGTTCGATGAGAGGTCGAGGCGTTTCCAGAAGGTAACAAGTTGTCGCATTTGTCCCCTCTTTGGGGGACAAAACCGAGCAGATTGCTAGCCCGCCTGCACTAAGACGCTCGCAACCGCCATGAGAGCGATGTAAGAGGCGTTGTAGACGAGGTGTACCAACACGGCGCCCCAGATGCGACCCGTGAGAAGCACGAGCAGCGCGCACACCAGCCCGAGCAGTGAGAGCGACACCACCCCGCTCACATCGGCGGCACCCGAGATCCCGTGCACCAGCACGAACAGCGCGGTCGACCCGAGCGCGCTCACCGTCCCCGCGGTGAGCTTCCCGAATGGCCGACGCAGCACCGTGTACAGCGACACCAGCACGACGGCCCGGAAGAAGAACTCCTCGATCACTGGCGCCACCACCACCGGCCCCACGACATCGAACAACACCGACGACAGCGGCACTGATCCACCCACCTGCACGAGGCCGGGCCACTCGGCCGGTGTCCCGTCGAGTCCTTCGATCCATCCCTGCGTCGTCCGCAGCAGCGCGCCGAGCACGAGTCCGTACAGCACATCCACCGCACGCAGGCGCAGCAGCCCGATCGGACGCGACCGGGTGAAGGCCCACACGATGGGCAGCAGCATCCCGATCCAGACGATGGCGGTGGCGGATGCCGCGGCCCATGGCGAATCCCACACCGCGGCCACGAGCGACCCGAGCAGCACACCGGCGCCGAGCGAGATCAGTGCGATCGCCAGCAGGCCTTCGCGCCACCGGAAGACGGTGCGTCCGCCGAGCCGCCAGTCCGTGCGGGCCTCGTGCGAGCTGCGCCTCGACCGACGCGGCGCCTCCTCTTCGACGGGCACTTCGTCCGAGGCGACAGCGGCCGAAGCCCATGCCGGCGGCTGCAGCGACCACAGGTCGACCGTGGGTGCGGCGTCGCTAGGCTGGTCGGGCACGCGCCTACGTTACCCCGCCGTGTGGAGGCACCTTCTTGTTCGACATCCTCACGGTGTGCACGGGCAACATCTGCCGCTCACCCCTCGCGGAGCAGCTGCTGCGGGCTCGTCTGGCCGATCTGGCACCCCATGTCTCGAGCGCCGGCACGCGTGGCCTCGCCGCCGCGCCGATGACTCCCGAAGCCGCGCACATCGCCGAGGCGCTCGGCGTTCCGGCGACCGACACCGCCGAGCACCGATCGCGGTTCCTCACCGAGCAGCACCTCGTGAAGCCCGACCTGATCCTCGCGATGACCCGCACGCATCGCCGTGCGATCGCCGAGCTGGCGCCGTCGCGCCTGCGCTCCACGTTCACGATCCGCGAGTTCGCGCGCATCGCCGCGGCCGTGCCCGACGACGAGATCAAAGCGGCGACGGATGCCGCCACCTCCCCTTCCGAGAAGCTCAGGGCGGCAGCATCCGTCGTCGCGTCCTACCGGGGTCTCGTTCCGCCTCCGGAAGACCCGGAAGACGATGACGTGATCGACCCGTACCGGCAGCCGTGGGAGACGTATCTGCTGTCGGCACGGCAGCTCGAACCGGCGGTGACTGCGGTCGCGGCGACGGTGCGGCTGGCCGTCGTGTAACGCTTTCCGGGCTCCGACCAGGGCCTGTGGAAGAATGCACGGAGCAATTGCCACCCCGCGAGAAGGGCGACATGGAGCTCACGGACTACATCCGGATCCTGCGCAAGAACTGGGTCATCATCGTGGTCGCCACCCTGGTCGGGATCGGGGTCGCCGCCGCATGGTCGCTCACCCGCACCCCTCAGTACGAGGCGCAGAGCACGGTTTTCGTGTCGACCCAGTCGGGTTCGACGATCCAGGATCTGCAGCAGGGATCGAACTTCACGCAGTCCCGCGTGCAGACGTACACGAACCTCGTGACGACGCCGATCGTGATGAACCCGGTGATCGCCGAACTCGGGCTCGGCATGACCGCGAGCGAGCTGTCGGCCGAGGTCGAGGCATCCGCAGCTCTCAACACGACCCTCATCACGATCACCGTGACTGGTCCGGATCCCGTGCAGGCGGCCGATGTCGCCAACGCCCTCGGCGCGTCGCTCAAGTCCGTGGTCGAGCGGCTCGAGACCCCGAACGGCACGGACACGAGCCCTGTGCGGGTCGAGCGCGTGAAGGATGCGCTGCCCCCGCTCAGCCCGTCGAGCCCGAACGTTCCGCTGAACCTGGCGCTGGGTGCGCTGGTGGGTCTCGCGATCGGCATCGGCACGGCCGTGCTGCGCGCGGTGCTCGACACGCGCATCCGCACGCCGCGCGACGTGGAGCAGGTCACCGACCGCCCGCTCATCGGCGCGATCGCCTTCGATCCGAAGGCGAAGGAGCGGCCGCTCATCGTGCACGCCGATCCGCTCAGCCCGCGGGCCGAGTCGTTCCGCGCGATGCGCACGAACCTCCAGTTCCTCGAGACCGACGAGGGCCGCGCGTCGTACGTCATCACCTCGAGCGTGCCGAGCGAGGGCAAGTCGACCACGACCATCAACCTCGCCATCGCCCTGGCCGACGCCGGCAAGCGCGTCGCGCTCCTCGACACCGACCTGCGCAAGCCCAAGATCGCCGAGTACCTCGGCATCGAGGGCGGCGCCGGCCTCACCGACGTGTTGATCGGGCGCGCCCGCCTGAGCGATGTGATGCTCCCGTGGGGCAACCGCAGCCTCTACGTGCTGCCCGCCGGCAAGATCCCGCCGAACCCGAGCGAGCTGCTCGGCTCGAAGAGCATGCTCCAGTTGCTCGAGGCCCTCGAGCGGGATGTCGACATCGTGCTCTGCGACGCTCCTCCCCTGCTTCCGGTGACGGATGCTGCGATCCTCGCGAAGGCGACCAGCGGGGCGATCCTCGTGGTCAGTGCCGGCCACACCAACCGCCACCAGCTGTCGGGTGCGGTCGACGCGCTGAACACCGCCGGTGCCCACATCGCCGGCATCGCGATGACGATGGTTCCGACGCGCGGCCCGGACTCTTACGCCTATGGCTACGGGTACGGCACGTACGGCTACGGGTACGTGGAGGAGAAGCCGGCCAAGAAGGCCAAGAAGGCCAAGGCTGCGCCCGCGGCGCCCGCTCCTGCGCCGACTCGGCCGGCGGCCGGCCCCGTGCGAGCCGCTGCACCGGCGGCGGCCCGGCAAGCGAAGGCGACGGCACCCGCTGCGAGCCCGTTCGCCCCAGCGGACACGACACGGTCGATCCCCGCGCCCGCAGACGAGGCTGGTTCGGACGCCGGGCTGACGATCGACGAGATCGTCCGCCAGGCGGGTGGAGCGTCGGCCACACCCGGTCGCAACGATCCCCTCCCCTGACCTGATGCAACGTCTCGGCGCCCCGAGGTGGATTCTCGGCGCCCCGAGGTGGATCGCGATCGCCGGGGTCGCCGTGCTCGTAGCGGCGGTCGTGGTCCTCGTCGGGGCCGCCCTGCAGCACGCGAACCCGGAGTCCGCCAGCGGCGAGGCCGAGCCGGTCCCGACCTTCACGCTCGGCGCGCAGACCCAGACACCGACCCCGACGCCGATCGCAAGCTCTGTGGCCCTCGAGCAGACCCGCTTCCTGTCGATCGGGTCCGAGGTCTGGTGGCGCGCGACGGCGGGTTCATGCGCCGGGCCCGCGCCGGTGGTGGAGCGCTCCTCCGACCAGGGCGCGACCTGGACCGACGTCACCCCGGCCTACCTCGGCATCGCCCAGGTGCAGACCCTCGAGGCCTTCTCGCCCCGCGACGCCGAACTGGTGGCCGCGGCGACGGGTTGTGAGCCCGCAGCGTCGCGCACCTACACGCGTGGCGAGTTCTGGGACTCGTATCCCGACGTGCTGGCGGCGTCGCGGTACATCGATCCCCAGGACCCGGGCTCGGTTCACCTCCCGGCGGGCCCCGTGCCCGCGCCCTGTCCGACAGCCCTCGGCCTTCACGCCATCGGAGACGTCGTCGCGCTGGTGTGCGATGCGCGCGCTTGGTCCTGGTCGGGCAAGGAGTGGGTCGCTTTGACGCCGGAGGGAGTGCTCGCCGTCTCAGTCGATGACTCCGACGTCCTCGTCGCTCATCGTGCCGACGATTGCGCTGGGGTTGCGGTGTCGCGGGTGTCGTCGGCCGAACCGGCCTCCACGACTTCCGCTGGCTGCGCAGAGGGGACGGATGCTGCGGCTCCCGCCTCAATTGACACCACTGGTGACGCAATTGTGGTATGGGCGGGAGACGCATTGGTGACCATCGGGCCCTGAGCCAATCCTGAGCCGGCGTGCCACAGGACGAAACATGGTCATGGGCATGATGAGGGGTCTCTCATAATGGGAAGGCGTTTCCTCCAACCCCAGGATTTGGATGCCGACCTCGTATATTCCCCCAACACGACCAACTGGTACTCTGCCCCTGGTGGCCGGGAAATCCACCACAAAGCGAGAAGGCATCGTGACGTCGAATCCCCAGATCGACGCGCCAACGGAGTCGCCGTCTAGTAACCAGGCTCGGGCAGCCGCTTCTTCGGCGAGCCCCGCCACGCCCTCGAACCCGACGTCTTCGCCGGTCGTCGAGCGAGCGAGGAACAAACGAGACGCAACGCCCGACCTATCCGAGCAAACCCTCACCGCGGTCAGTAAGCGCGCCGAACCGCGCCGCGCCTCCTGGCGCCGCAACTACGCCACCCGACTCTGGATCAGCGATCTCTTTGTCCTCGTCTGGGTGGCTTACGGTACACAGCTCCTCTGGTTCGGCTGGGGTAACGCGCAGGTGGCCATCCGCGAAGACTCCCGCTTGAACGAGGTCTCGTACTGGGCCTTCTCGGCGGGCTTGGTCATCGCCTGGATGTGGGCCCTGTCCCTGATCGACTCGCGCGACCACCGCATCATCGGCGCCGGAAGCACTGAGTATGTGCGCGTCGCGCGTGCGAGCTTCACCTTCTTCGGTGCGATCGCGATTCTCGCGTTCCTTCTCCGCGTCGACGTCGCTCGTGGGTATCTGCTCATCGCTCTGCCGCTCGGCATCTTCGTTCTTCTCCTCGAGCGCTGGTTGTGGCGTCAATGGCTCATCGCGGAGCGTTGGCAGGGCAAGTTCTCGGCCCGGGTGCTGCTCGTCGGGTCATCCGATTCCGTCGCCACGATCGCACGTGAACTGCACCGCTCCCCAACTGCGGGCTATCAGGTGGTGGGCGCGTGCGTTCCGTCCGGAAAGGTCACCGACACGGTCCCTGGCACTTCCGTCCCGGTGATGGGAAGCGTCGACAACGTGGAGCGTGCCATCGCCGCCACGCGCGCCGACACTGTGGCCGTCACCAGCACCGACGATCTGCCGCCCCTGAAAGTGAAGCAGATCTCGTGGGCCCTCGAGGCAGGCCGCCAACACCTCGTGCTCGCACCGAGCATCGTCGATATCGCTGGCCCGCGCATCCACACCCGTCCCGTTGCCGGCCTGCCGTTGATCCACGTCGAGACCCCGAAGTTCAGCCGCGGCCAGCGCATCGCGAAGCGAACGATGGACCTCGTTGTCTCGATCGTGGGGTTGATCCTGATCAGTCCGCTGGTCGCGTTCCTCGCCATCAGCGTTCGGCTGACCTCCGAAGGTCCGGTCCTGTTCCGACAGAAGCGGATCGGCCTGAAGGGACGGGAGTTCGAGATGCTCAAGTTCCGCTCAATGGTCGTGAACGCCGAAGAACTCCTGGCCGACCTCCGCGTGAAGCAGAATTCCGGCAACGAGGTCCTCTTCAAGATGGCCGACGATCCGCGCGTCACCAAAGTCGGCAAGGTAATGCGCAAGTACAGCCTCGACGAGCTGCCCCAGTTGTTCAACGTCCTCGCTGGGAATATGTCGCTCGTCGGCCCGCGCCCGCCGCTGGCGAGCGAGGTAGAGATGTACGACACGCATGTCCACCGCCGGTTCCTCATGAAGCCGGGGATCACGGGGGCGTGGCAGGTCGGCGGTCGTTCTTCGCTCTCGTGGGAGGACTCGGTGCGGCTGGACCTCGGATACGTGGAGAACTGGTCTCTGATCGGTGATTTTGTGATTCTTGCTAGAACCGCCCAAGCAGCACTCGCCCCCGGAGAGACAGCACATTGAGCAGCGAAGCTTCGATCCCCGTTGATAACGTCGGACGCATCCTGCACGTCGCAGAAAGTTTCGGTGGCGGGGTTGGGTCGGCGTTGCTCGACTATGTGGCGAGCACCCCAGAGTATGAACACCATCTGCTGTACGCCGAGCGCGCGGACGCACCGATTGCCGTTTCCGATCTGCAAGCATTCGCTGCCACGACCGTGATGCCGGACGGGCATCTATCGCGGGTGGCTACTGCGCGCCGAGTGGCGGAGCAGGGCGCCTTCCGATTCGTCCATGCCCACTCCAGCTTTGGCGGCCTCTACGCCCGTCTAGCGGTCCGCCGCTCTCGACGGCCGATCGTGTACACGCCACACTGCTACGCGTTCGAGCGCGCGGACCTGAGGGCACCAGCGCGCTGGCTCTACAAGTTCGTAGAGTTTGCGCTTTCGTTCAACACGACGACTTTCGCGGCGTGCTCACCGCGCGAAGCAGCCCTTTCGAGATGGACATCGTCGACCTCGGCTGTTTTTGTGCCCAATGTTGCTGCGCCCCTCGCTGCCGGGCGCCGACCATCGAGCAACTATCCGAGCACCATCCGCGTGGTCGGCGCGGGTCGGTCGGCGCGTCAGAAGGATCCGTCGTTCTTTGTTGAGTGCGTACGTGCAGCTCGAGCTCGCGGACTGGACATCGAAGCGACCTGGGTCGGGGGCGACGACAAGCTGCGCAGACAGGTCGAACGCGATGGGATATGGGTGACCGGTTGGCTGCCGCGAGCGTCCGCCGTGAGGGAAGTCGCCAACGCGGACCTATACCTTCACTCAGCGGCCTGGGAGGGATTCCCGATCGCTGTGCTTGAATCGCTCGCCCTGGACGTCCCAACGGTGGTGCGCGAGATCCCGGCGTTCGAAGGCGTGCCACTTCCCAAAGTATCAACGCCCGAGGAGTTCTCTGAGCTTCTGACCAATGCATCGCAGCAACGGACGCTCGAGCATCTTCTGAACCAAGGAAAGCACGCGGTCGCTGACTTTTCCGCGAGCGCCCAGCGGAGCGCGTTGCGTGCCGTCTACGGCACAGCGTTTCCGCGTGCGTGAATTGCTGGCCACCCACCTGCGACCGAGTTGAGATGAACAAAGAACCCAACGTCCTTCTGTCCGCACGTGTCTACGATCGCCAGGTAGGCGGCAACACACGTTACGTCCATAACGTCTACTCCCGAATTGAGCAGCATGGGGTGGGCTTCCAACTGGCACGCCCGGCCAATGCCAGCGGCTCAGGAAAGCTCCGCAGCGCGCAGTACGCGGCCCTGGAGGGAATCGGCTGGCCACTAGCTCCACGACCCGACGCCACCGTTCTTCATTTTCCTGCAGATACGGGGGCGGTCGCGCGTGGGCGACTGCCAATCGTCGGCACGATCCACGGACTGGCGACCCTCCATGTACCGGGGGTGCGCGGTTCTGCCTCAGACGCCCTATGGCGAGCTCGTGTACGACGGCTCGCACGCGTGAGTGACCAGATCATCACGGTGTCAGAGTCATCGGCAAGCGATATCGCCCATTTCGAACCAAGCGCGGCGAACCGGATCACGGTGATTCACCACGGCATTGACCACGACCGATTCAATCCGGTGCCTGTCGACGATTGGGAACAGGTGCGCGCCAGGCTGAATCTGCCCGCCCAATTCTTCTTCTATGCAGGCAATCTCGATCCTCGAAAGAACATCGTGGCACTGTGCGCGGCAGCTCAGGAGGTGCACGCCGCTACCGGGATCCCCCTGGTCGTCTCCGGCTCCGCTGCATGGGACAGCGCTGACTCGCTTCAGGCTGTCGAACATACGCCGGGTGTGATCTACCTGGGGCGGACCTCCGACACAGACATGATCTCGTTGATGCAAAATGCTCTCGCGTTCTGCTTTCCCTCGCTCTACGAGGGTTTCGGGTTTCCGGTTCTGGAGGCAATGGCCTGTGGGGCGCCTGTGATCTGTAGCGACCGCGGCTCGCTCCGGGAGGTCGCGGGCGACGCATGCCTCATGATCAGTGATGTCTCCGCGACCGGCATCGCGGAGGCGATGACCGAGCTCCTAGCGGACCCGCGTGAGAGAGAGTCGCTGACAAGGAGTGGCTTTGATCACGCGGCGAACTTCCGCTGGCAAGTGTCCGCTGAAGAGCACGCGCGTGTCTTCAAGGAGGTCAGCAATTGAAGATCGTGCTGATTCACGCATACAGCTCGTCTAATTCTGGCGACGGGCTCCTTGTGGCAGAAGCTCTTAAGCTCCTGCAGACCAAGTTTGCGGCTGCAGAGGTGCTGGTGCTCGCTCTCGACCCGGACAGCTTCCAGACCACAGCGTCCGTACGCTACCAACATCCCCTCACAGGCGAAACGTCGACGCCATCGACTCGCAAACTGCTACTCGCTTCGCTGTCCGGTCTCGCCCGAGGTAGCCGACTGCCGACCCCGACGCGCGACGCCATTAGAAGCGCCGACCTCGTCGTTGGCGTCGGTGGCGGCTACATGCGTGGGGCGAACCTCATCGAAGCCGTAAAGATGGTGCTGGTGCACGCGCCACAGGCGGAGGCCGCAACTCTCAACCCTTCTACCGTCTACCTCCCGCAGAGTGTTGGTCCGTTCCGATTCCAGTCGTCACGCTTCGTTCTCTCGCGGCTTTCGAGGGTTCCGATCTACTACGTTCGCGACGCACGATCTCTCGCTTCCCTCTCCACCGCTCCCGACGTTCGCCGTGTTCCTGACAACGCTTTGCTGGCAATCGGCGACGGGGAGCCCCCCGTTCGTCCGGCGTCGGCGACGCCTCATGTTGGACTAGTGGCCCGGAGCCTCGCGTCAACCCGACAACGTCGTGCCAGGTACATCACGCGAATACGTGACCTACGGGAGAAGACGAACGCCGAGCTACTTATACAGGCCCGAGCGCGCGGGAATGACGACGGTTCGTTCTATGAAGCGACGTTTGGTGAGACGGGGTCGCGGACGCTGTTGGAGGGCACCGCAGGCGCGAGCCCGGCGAGCGTGGTGATATCGGTGCGTCTGCACGGAGCGATCCAGAGCATCAGAAACGGGGTGCCGGCCATCCACCTCAGCTACGAACGCAAGGGGTGGGGCGCTTTCGAGGACCTTGGGCTTGGCGAATACGTCCACAACGCGTTTGACTTCGACCCGGGGTTGGTGAGCGAGCAAGCGATGTCCCTAAGCGAGAGTCCGGATGCCTACTGGGGCCGAGTCACCAACGCGGTTCCGCATCTGAGGCAAGCCCAGACGAGAATTTCGGATAGTCTGGCTGGCCTCGTAGCAAGTGTCGGAATCCCTAGATGACGGCACCAAGTGAGCCCGGACACCCTTTCATGGCTGTCGCGATTCAGGCGCGTATCGCGCCGCATGCGCAACGCGCCATTCTGGCCCTCCTCGATGTGACCAGCTTACGTGCTGGCGCGGCGCGGCTGCCGACGATGGCACCGTGATGTCGCAGTCCCGGCATGCGGCGATGTCGTCATTGGCGATGATCGGCGCAGGAGCAGCTGTTGCGATCGTTCCTGCCACCCTTCAAGCGGTCGGTGCCCGCTTGTTCACGACGGATCAGCAGGCTGGCATCGCACTCGCAATCGGAATCGGCGTGTTCGTGAGCGCGGTACTCAATGCGGTAACCCTCGAGGCCCGTCTTGCGGACCCGCTCATTGGAGTGAAGTCCTACCTGCCGCTATGGGCGACCGTTTCCGGCATCGTCGGCGGTCTCCTCTTGATTGTTGCACCGACGTCACCCGCGTTCGTGTCCGTCGCCGTCCCGCTGACCATGACGGGATTGCAGATTGGGCGAACTCATGCGATCACCGACCACCGCTGGGTGAGTGAGCTAGTTACAGCCGCAGTGCTGGGCGCGGGATGCCTCGCGGCCTTCGTCGTTTCGTCGAGCGCAGCAACCCTCGCGGTCGCGATCCTAGGAGTGGCCGTGATCCTCGCCCACGCGGTGCGCGCGGTCGGCGCACCCCACAAGGTGTCGAACAGACCCAGCGTGAGCCGAGCGTCGTGGGTGGGTGCAGAAACAGCGGTAGTCGCAATGATGCCACTCGCGCTGAATGCGATCGTTCTTCTGGCGATGTCGGCCGCGGACGCCGTCGCCTTCCGACTGGTACTCACGGTCCTCGGGATTCTCCAACCGCTACTCGGTTACCTCCGAACGCGGTTGCTCGGCCATCCGTCGGTTCCCCTAACCTTGGTGCTGTCCGGCATGACTGCGCTCGCGTTGGTTTCGGTTGTGGTCGCCGATCTAGCTGGGCTGTTCGAGTTCATCTTCAGCGACTCCTGGGACGCAGTTCCTTTGGGCGCTCTGGTTGCCGCGTGCGCGTGGAAAGCTGTGTCCATACCGTCGACGATCCCGTTCGCGAGCATGCGGCGAAAAGGCCTCGTGCGGGAGGTGTTCATTGCCAGGTCTGCCTCGACAGGCATCTACCTCGCATTGGGCAGCGCCGCCGCGTTCGGTACCCAATCGCTGACCTCGGTATACATCGCGTTCATGGTCGCAGAGTTGACAACCTTTGCGATTTACGCGATCAGCAATTCGCGCAACTAGGGTGCGCGACACACGCGACGCATTCCGCAGCCCGTTACGCTCATTGCACGGCCGGCCGGACCCCTTGGAGGACCCACAGCAAATGGCGACCTTCTTTGCATTTGCACCGGCGTGGGTACTGGCCGGCTATTGGATCGCGGCTGTCGTAACCATCTCATATACGATCTGGAAGCTCACGAATCGCAAGTATCTCGTCAGCCCATACATGATCGTGATCTTCACCTTCGCTTTCGCGCTCCTGATCGTCGCCCCGTTCCAGTACAACGACCGCGCTTTCCAGGTCATCAGCTCTACGCTCACCGCCGGTCCGTTCTACTCCTATCTGAGCCTGAGCATCGGCGTGAACTCTTACGGCTTCGCTCTCATCATGGCGACCCTGTGGTTCGTGGAGAGCCGGAATACCCCGCGCCGCTCTCCACCACTCGTACCTCGGCCACCTCTCATCGCGATCACGACCGTCGCGGTAGCGCTCTTGATCGGGATCGTGATCTTCGTGGGATGTCTGGCGGTGGTGCGCACGATCCCCGTGTTCGGCGACCGAACCGTGTTCAACGCGGCAGCGAGCCTGCGGCCGGTGTACAACTTCGCCAACTACCTAATCTTCTTCGCCACTTCGGGGCTCGTCGTGTGGAGCTTCATTTTGCGCTCTCGAAGGTACATCCTTCTTATTGTCGTCGGATTGGTCTGCATCTTCTTCACGGGTGGGCGAACGTCGCTGTTTGCGACCCTCGAGCTGATTGCTCTGATGTGGATCTACCGCCGCTTTCAGGGCCACACCATGCGGGCAACTGGTTGGATCGTCGGACTCCTCGGAGTGTTCGCCGTCGCTGGCCTATTCCTCGCCTCGTTCCGGGCAGGCGGCGAGTTCCAACTCAACGGCGTGCTGGACTCCGCGCTATACGGAAACACGTTCTCCGATGTGAGGGACGGCGCGTACGTAGCCGCAGGTTGGGACCAGCGGATGGCGGGAGCCTCACTCGGTGGCAACACATACCTCGCGGGTCTCATGTCCTTCATCCCGTCATCATTGTCAAGCTTCCGAGAGACCTGGTCGTGGGGATACTTCACGACGGCAAGCCTCTTCGGATGGGACGACCACTACGGATTCCGCGGCGGCTGGTCACTCGAGGTGTTCATGAACTTCGGAGTCTTCGGCGTGGTCCTCGCCGCGCTGGCGTGCGGCTGGCTTCTTGGCAGACTTGAAGCGATGTTCTACGCGGGCGTCGTCCAAGATCAGGGGGCTTGGTACCCGAACGCCTACCTTTGGAGCTGGGTCGGCTACGGCGTCTTCACCGTCCTGATCGCGTCGAGCGCGACCTATAATCTCTACTCACTGATCGGGATTATGGCCCTCCTCTGGGTGCTCACGCTGGTTCGTCGGGGCCTTCATCGCTCTCTCGGCATCGAACAGCGCGTTGCGGAGAGGGAAAGAGCTCGGTTCAGCGGGACCGGAAGGTGACAGCGAACAATCAGTTTCACCGCGAGGGACTAGAGGTTGTTGTCGAGGCACTCCTGGACTGCAGTGCGGCGTGAGGCCGTCTCTTCGCCTATTGCGTCACGAACGGTGGAGTCGGCGGGAGAACTTCGCAAGCCAGATCACGGTTGATGCGACGACCACGGCCGACGATATCACCGCGTGGCTCGCGGCCCCTCGGCGCACGGCGTGGAGCTGCCCCTCAGGTCTACGACGATCGCCGACAACATCGCACCGGAAGGTGATGTGGGGCGCACGCGTCTGAGTTGCGCTGTCACGGGAGGGTAGGTGAACGCGACGGCGACGAGGGCGAGCAGCACTGGGAAGGCTCGCCCCTGCGTCCAGTAGGTGAATCGCGAGAGCTCGAGCAGACCGACGAACAGCGTCGCAACGCCGAGCATCGCTGGCAAGCTGCCCTTGGTCATCCTCGTGAATACCGCGCCCACCATGACGCCGACGACGAGCCATATCAGCACGGCGAAGACAAGCCCGAACTCCGCATAGGAAACGAGAAACGATCCCGTGTTGTTGAACTCGGGGTTGGCGTTGATCTTGAGCGTTGTTGCCCACCACTCGGTGGGCTCCATGCCCATCCGGCCCGGATAGGGGAACAGCGACGAGATGACTGGCGCGTTCCAGAATCCGTCGATCGTGAAGTATGGCAAAGTGCTGGTGGTCGGCATGGCGTCGACCATCAGTGCCGAGTTGTTGAACGACGTCGTGTAGTATCCGGCGAGCCGCAGTGACACCCAGTCGGTGAAAGGCAGCGGCGTGATCCACTGGTAATAGACCCAGCTCCGGGTGTACTCGAACACGGCGAACACGCCCCAGATGACGGGCATCGCGAGCACTGGGGCAATGCGGACTAGCCTCGCGCCGCGGCGGCCCGGGTCGACGGTGAGCGCGGCGAGGATGATGAACGGGACGAGCACTTCGATGAGCGCGAGCCGCTCGGCGTAGAACATCGCGCGGACGGCTGCGAGAGCGAAGAACCACAGGTAGGAGCGACCGCCCACCCCGAGCTTCCGGAGAATGAAGCCAATCGCGACTGCGACCGGCCCGAACTGCGTCATCGTCGTGACGCCACCGATGGGTCGACTGTTCTCCTTGAGGGTGCCGATTGCGCCTTCCTCGCGGTTCAGCACGCCTATGAGTTCGGTGAGTGAGACGCCCTGAGCGATGGCGCTCGCGAACCAGAGCGCGTAGCCGACGAGCGTGAGGAAGACGAGCACTCGGTAGGCCGTGCGCAGGTACTGGACCCTGCGCGGCGTGAAGGTGATTATGGCCTCGCCGCCGCGGACGGCCATGCCGGAGCCGAGCAGAATGCCGACTAAGAACGTCAGCATCAGGACGGCGAGGATCGTGGGCAGGTCGCCGGTGAGGAACTTGGGCACGCGCCATTCGCTCATGTACGTCTGGTTGGGCACGACGACGGTCGCGACGAATGCCATCGAACCGGTAAGTAGGACGAACGCCCACGCGGGGTGCAGCCACCAGGGCCACCGGATCGTCAGGGATGCGTGGGTGAGCCGGTCTGTGGACATCATTCGTGTTCACCGTCTCCGACAGCGATCAGCTGGACCACAGCGCCAGCCGCTCCGCAGACGAGCGTGATCAGCAGGACGAGTCCCAACGGCGACTCGAGCCAATGCGCGAGGCCGACCGAGGCGCAAGCGCGGCTATGCCTGCGAACTGCCCGACGGAATTCCAACGCGATCCCATGGCAGCGATTCTACGGGCCATGGTGGCTCCGCCAATTGTCCAGAAAGTGTGGGTGTTAGGACGATGGTCCCCCGCCCGACCACATCGTGTCGCCGGAACGTTCCTTTCTCAGACGACGGTGGCGTTGTGCGTCTGTCTGTCATCGGCTGCGGGTACCTCGGGGCCGTTCACGCGGCAGCCATGGCGTCTATCGGCCACGACGTGGTCGGCATCGACGTCGACAAGCGCAAGGTCGCGTCCCTCTCGCGCGGCGAGGCGCCGTTCTTCGAACCCGGACTGCAGGACATCCTCACCGAAGGCATCGCCTCCGGACGCCTGCAGTTCACGACCGACATGTCGCAGGCCCAGGGCGCGAAAGTGCACTTCGTCGGCGTCGGAACCCCGCAACAGAAAGACGGCTACGCCGCCGACCTCACCTACGTCAACGCCGCGGTCGACGGACTCCTCCCGTACCTCTCACCCGGCGACATCGTCGCCGGCAAATCCACCGTCCCCGTCGGCACCGCCGCCGATCTCACCCCCCGCGTTGAGGCGACCGGCGCGACGCTGGTGTGGAACCCCGAGTTCCTCCGCGAAGGGTTCGCCGTCAAGGACACAATCGACCCCGACCGGCTCGTCGTGGGTGTGCCGGCAGGCGAAGCCGGTGAGGCGGCCGCCGACCTGCTGCGCGAGGTCTACCACCCCTCCGTCGCGAAGAACACGCCGTTCATCGTCACCGACCTCGCCACCGCAGAATTGGTCAAGGTCGCCGCCAACGCGTTCCTCGCGACCAAGATCTCGTTCATCAACGCGATGGCGGAGATCGCCGAGGTCACCGGCGCCGACGTCACCCAGCTCGCCGACGCCATCGGACACGACGTGCGCATCGGCCGCCGCTTCCTCGGTGCCGGCATCGGGTTCGGCGGCGGCTGCCTCCCCAAAGACATCCGCGCGTTCTCCGCCCGCGCCGAAGAACTCGGCCGCGGCGAATCGGTCGCGTTCCTCCGCGAGGTCGACGCGATCAACCTGCGCCGTCGCGAACGCGCCGTGCAACTCGTCCTCGAAGCCTTCGGCGGATCCGTCTTCAAGAAGAACGTGACCGTGCTCGGCGCGGCGTTCAAGCCCTACAGCGACGACATCCGCGACTCCCCCGCACTCGACGTCGCCGTGCGCCTGCACGGCCTCGGCGCCTGGGTCACCATCACCGACCCGGCCGCGCTCGAGAACGCGCAGCGCCTGCACCCACAGTTGAACTACGTCGCCGACCGCGACGAAGCGCTCCGCGCAGCCGACGCCATCATCCTCGTCACCGAGTGGGACGAATACCGCCGCGAACTTACCCCCGAGCACGCATCAACGCTCACGGACGGCCGGGTCGTCATCGACGGCCGCAACGGGTGGGACGCCGCCGCCTGGCGCAACGCCGGATGGAGCTACTACGGCATGGGGCGGCCGTAAGCGTCAGAGCTCGTACACGCCGAGCAGCTGCCAGCCCTCCGGCACCTTCGCCTCGAGCGCGGCCATGTCGTCCGCTTCGATCTGCTCGACACCGTCGCGGCGGGCCATCGTCGCGGTCGACGTGAGCAGCTGCGATCCCTTGGGCATCGCCGCTGGGACGTCCGTCACAACCCACCCTGCGGCCAACTCCGCCCTGACGGCGGTGCTGAGGGCCTCGAGCGAGGCACCCTCCACATCGACGGTGCGGGTTTCGACGGGGCGGATGCGGCCGATGAGCATGCATCGATCCTATGAGCGCGTTCCGCCCGGCGATCGGAAGGCAGCCTGTTTTCCGCGGGCAGCCTGCGGTATCGTCACTCTATTCTCGACGGTGAGACAGATCCCGACAGGATCACCCGAGCCTGGCTGCCCGCGTCGCGGAATCCGTGACTGCGCGGAGACGGCCGTACGACCTCCGCGTGTCGCTGGGGGACGGAGTACGACGTGAAGCGTGCACTCATCACCGGGATCACCGGTCAGGATGGCTCCTACCTCGCCGAGCTGCTGCTCGGCAAGGGTTACGAGGTCCACGGCCTCATACGCCGGGCGTCGACCTTCAATACGCAGCGCATCGACCATCTCTACGTCGATCCGCACGATCCGAGCGCGAAGCTCTTCCTTCACTACGGCGACCTCAGCGACGGCGCCGGGCTGGTGAGCCTCCTCGTGAAGATCCATCCGCACGAGGTCTACAACCTCGCCGCCCAGTCGCACGTGCGGGTGTCGTTCGACGAACCCGTGCACACCGCCGACACGACGGGGATCGGCACGGTCCGCCTGCTCGAGGCCGTGCGGTCGTCGGGCATCGACACGAAGTTCTACCAGGCCTCGACGTCGGAGCTCTACGGCGCCACGCCCCCGCCCCAGAACGAGCTGTCGCCCTTCTATCCGCGCTCACCGTATGCGGCCGCCAAGCTGTACAGCTTCTGGATCACGAAGAACTACCGCGAGGCGTACGACCTGTTCGCCGTGAACGGCATCCTTTTCAACCACGAGTCCCCGCGGCGCGGCGAGACCTTCGTCACGCGCAAGATCACGCGCGCGGTGGCCCGCATCCAGGCGGGTGACCAGAAGGACCTCTACCTGGGCAACCTGGACTCGATTCGCGACTGGGGGTATGCGGCCGAGTATGTAGAAGGAATGTGGCGGATGCTGCAGGTCGACGAACCCGAAGACTTCGTGCTCGCGACCGGCCGGGGTTATACGATCCGCGATTTCCTCGAGGCATCCTTCGGCCATGTGGGGCTGGATTGGCAGGAGTTCGTGAAGTTCGACGAACGCTACCTGCGTCCGACCGAGGTGGACGCACTCATCGGTGACCCGGCAAAGGCCGCGGAAAAGCTCGGGTGGAGAGCCACGCTCGACGGTAAGGACCTCGCCACGCTGATGGTCGACGCCGACATCGAGGCGCTCGACAAGAAGCCAGAGTGGATCGACTCGGTCAACCTCGCATCGTGGACGCCCGAGCCATCGCTGGTCGGTCGATGACTGCAGCGACCGATGGCGTCGAGTACGCGCCGGGCGAGCTGGACCGCGACGCGACGTTCTACGTGGCAGGGCATCACGGACTCGTCGGCTCGGCCATCGTGCGCCGGTTACAGGCGGCGGGCTTCACGAACATCGTCGGCCGGACGTCCGCTGAACTGGACCTCAAGAACCGCGATGAGGTCTTCGCCTACCTGGCCGGGATCAGGCCGCGGTACCTCGTGCTCGCTGCGGCCAAGGTGGGAGGCATCCTGGCGAACAGCACGTATCCGGTCGACTTCTTGAGCGACAACCTGCGCATCCAGTCGAATGTGCTCGACGCGGCGCTCGCGAACGAGGTCGAGCGGGTCGCCTTCCTCGGTTCGTCGTGCATCTATCCCAAGTTCGCGGACCAGCCGATCAGCGAGAACGCGCTGCTCACCGGACGCCTGGAACCGACGAACGACGCGTACGCGATCGCCAAGATCGCCGGCATCCTGAACATCCAAGCCGTGCGGCGCCAGTACGGGCTGCCGTGGATCTCGGCGATGCCCACCAACCTCTACGGGCCGAACGACAACTTCTCACCGACGGGCTCGCACGTCCTCCCGGCACTGATCCGCCGCTACGACGAAGCCGCGCGGGCGGGCGCATCGTCGGTCACGAACTGGGGCACCGGAACACCTCGGCGTGAGTTCCTTCATTCCGACGACATGGCGGATGCTGTGCTCCACCTGCTCGAGCACTACGACGGGCCAGAGCAGGTCAACGTGGGCACGGGGTCAGACCTCACCATCCGCGAGATCGCCGACATGATCGCCGGGATCGTGGGCTTCGAGGGCGAGACCGAGTGGGACACGTCCAAGCCCGACGGGACTCCGCAGAAGCTGCTCGACGTGTCGAAGCTCGCCGAGGCCGGCTGGACATCGAAGATCCCGCTGGAGGAGGGACTCGAGCGGACGGTCGCCTGGTATCGGGACCACGTCGGCGCTGTACGCGCCTAACCCGCGACGGGCCTCAGCTGTACGGCTTCTCCGCCTCCCAGCCCGGGTGCAGACGCATGTCGGGAGGGACGTCGGCGCCCACCTCCTGGGCGAGCCAGACGAAGTAGCTCCACATCCTGACGCCGTTCGCGTTGTCTCGACGCCACCGGAGGAATCGCTCGAGTTCCGGCCAACTGTTCTTGATCGGGCCCGCCCAGTGCGCGAACGCCTCATCGCGACCGACGTATCCCCGGTGGACGTAGATCCCCAACGTGTTGTAGAGGCCCAGCGTGCGGTTGACGAGATCGAACTCGCGCGGGCTCACGCGGAAGATCAGCGAGATCTGCCACGGATGCTTCATGCGCGTATGCAGGATCCGACGTCCCGCTTGGGAATCGGGGGATGTCAGGAGGTCGTGGAGGTGAATGAAGAGCTGGCGCTTCTCGGAGTGACGCACGAACCAGATCGCCGTTGCCGAGAGGATGAGCGCCAGGATCGCGGCGACGGCGGCGATCAGTTCGGCGGTGTTTCCGTTGATCGTCGCGTTCGCGGTCGCAGCGAGGAACAGCATGCGCTCATCGTAGGGGCGCTCGGGCAACGCTCCGCTACGTTGGACGCAATAGCCGACTTCTGTCTCGCCACGGAGGACACGAAATGTCTCAGCGCCCGCTCGGCGTCACCCTCGTCGCCATCATCGCCTGGATCTCGGGCTTTCTGCAGATCATCGGCTCGATCTTCGTGATCATCGCCGGCCTCTTCATCACGTGGCCCGCGATCGTCGGATGGATCAGCCTCATCATCGGCATCGTCACGCTCGCCGTCGGCGTCGGACTCTGGCGTGGCAACCACACCGCTCGCACCATCGCGACGATCGTGTTCGTCGCCAACATCGTGCTCGAGGTGCTCGGGATGTTCAACGGCGAGAGCCTCTGGTCGGCCATCGGCGGCAGCATCCTGTCGATCATCGGCTTGATCCTGCTCTACACGCGGTCGGCGCGGCAGTACTTCGGGAGCTGAGACCTCCGGGGCTACTTCGCGAGCTTCGCGAGCAGCTCCTTGAAGAGCACGTCGAAACTCTTGTCGGTCGCCTCCACGGGCTTCTCGGCAGCAGGTTTGCTCTCCGTCATCACCTTCGGAACCAGCACTGTGCCCCGAACCGATGTCATCTCGGGGTCCACCGGGAACCACTCCCGCAAGGATTCGCTGAGAGCGGCGACGGCGAGCAGTTCGTCGACCTCTGTCAGGTGCGGCTCGCTCGAGACCTTCGTCCGTACCGCAGCATCCACCTCGCCCAGGGCATCCGTGACCTTCTTGTATGCGGCGGTGAGGCCTTTGAGCTTCTCCGGGTTCAGGGCGAACTCGTCAGCGGCCTTCTCGAGGTCGCGCGACCCCGTGCCGACCTTCTCCGTCGCCGCCACGAGAGGGTCTGGGTGGCCGGCCCGCTGCGCGATCCTGATGGACGCTCTCGTCGCATTGCGCATGACGGTGCGCCCCCTTCTCCCGCCCATATTGCTGGCCCCGGAGTTGCTCATCACGGACTCCCTTGCGTCGAAGTGAACTGGACCGCTCGATAGCACGCGAGCGAGTACGCGACGATCGGATCGCGATCGAAGTCGCCGCTCGCAGCGAGGGCAGCGCGTTCGCACGCGTTGCGGGCGGCAACCGTCGGAAAGCCGCTCGCTCGCTCGGATGCCTCCTCCCATGCCCGGAGCTCTGAGCGGAACCTCCGAGCGGTGAGCACCTGCGGCGGATCGAGCGAAAATGGCGCTCTGGCCGCCACCCGGAACTCGTCGAGCAGCAGCAGTTGGCGTCTGCGGATTGCGGTCTTGGGCGGTTCGCGCTTCGTCAGCGGACCACCGAAAGTCTCGCGCCGAAGCCTCATGTACTCGGCGTCGATCACCGCCTGCTGATGGATGAGGCTCCTGCGGCGCAGGGTTCCGGCTGCCTTATAGGCGGCCTCCGCGTTCACCGCCGCGACGACGCGGGTCTGCAGGAGCCGGACCAAGAGGCCGTTGCGCCGCATGCGCCACTTGCGCACACCGTATTGCGCGACGACGAAGTCGGACTTGCCCTCATCGCGGGGATGAGGCCCGCCCGAGAGGTTCGTGCGCATCCACTCGGCCGCACCGTCCCAGCGATTACGCCCGCGCCGAAGTTCCTCGAGAATCGCTCGATCGAGGAAGTCGCGATATGTGACGTGAGGTCGCGGGTTCTTCGGGTCGTGGAATGTCGGATCGCGGTAGGCGAAGTTGGCGAGCGTCGTCCAGGCTGCGCGGTTCTGCGGATCGAGTTCAACGGAGCGGGCGAGAATCGGGATGCCCTTCGCCCGAGTTCCACGGTTCGTCGAGAGCGCGCTGCTGGCAACGTAGTGAAGCGCGATGGATTCGCCGTCGGTGGCACCCGAGAGGTCGGCGTCGTACTCGGAGCGATACCGGGAGCGGAGCGAGGCGATGAGCTCTCCGGCGATGCGCGCAGCGAGCAGCTCAGCGGCGGTCAGCTCGGTGACGTCTGCGAGTTCCTCACCGAGCTTGATCCTCTTCGCCTTGATCAGCGCGCCATTGCGCGAGATCGTGACCGATGCCGACTTGTCGCCCATGTTCTCGACGGCGACGCGCCACGGGGTGGACCCGAGGATGGCGGTCACCGCAACCTGGAGCGTCGCCACGAACTTGTTCTCGGAGAGTTCGCTGACCGCGTTCGCCGCGCTTGTCAGGTCGGTGCCTACCGGGAACTCGAGCCCGCGATTCGTGCTCCCCGCCATGCCGTCCATGGCCGCCATCACGTGGGCGGTGTCGAGGCCCGTTCCGTCGCTGCTGCTCTCGAGCTTGATCGTGACGCCTGCGCGCGTCGCGAACGCGAAAGTCAGGGTCGCCACCGTGATCAACAACAGCGCCAACATCAGCCACCAGAATGGCGAGCGCCAGGTGACTGCCTGGAGGAACGCGGCAAAGCCGAAGTCTTCGCCGTCTACCCGTTGACCCTTGTACGGGCCGTCCTGGGCGATTACCCACATTCCTCGCAGCGCAACGAGCGCGGGAGCGATGACGGCGAGCGACAGGCCCACGATCCACGCGAAGATCCGCCATCCGCGCAGCGATCGCGGGTTGCGCAAGCCCGGAACCAGTGCCAGCAACCGCCCGAGTGCCAACAGCACGAGTGCGAAGACCCCGACAAAGGTGACGATCGGCACGAGCAGATCGAGGTTCTTGCTGAACAACGTCCATAGTGCCCCGAGGCTGACCTCGTAGTACTCCGGGTCCGGCGCACCCGCTGGCGCGAGGCATGTGGCGATCTGCGCGGCGCTCCAGCCCTGGTTCTCGAGCAGCTCGGCGGCGATGCGCAGTGCGTCGTCGCCGCCGCCTTTCGCGAGAGCTACGGCGGCATCGCACATGCGCTCAGCCGCGAACGCGGGCGTCGCAGGGCCGAACGCCAGCACCGCGGCACCCACGATGGCACCGACGCCGGCCTTCCCCGAACCACGTCGCCAACCAGGCATGACGGCCCCCACCGCTTCCCGGAAATCCCCGAATAGCGCATATCGTGGCCCTGCCCCGGGCGGCGCGTCAAGACCCTCGTCGACCGAAGGGGCAGCATCCGTCAATCCGGAATCTTGCGCCGCTCCATCAGGTGCACGATCGCGAGGCCGATGGCGGCACCCAGCACATTGGCGACGATGTCGCGCAGGCTCGGCGTGCGCTCCGAGAGGAGCAGCGCCTGTCCCGACTCGATGACGAGCGTCGTGGCGAGGGCCATCGGCACGACGAGTCCGCGGTGCAGCGGAAGTACGAGCGCCAGCAGCACCCCGAACGGCACGAACAGGGCGACGTTCGCCGTCGTCTCGATGAGGTCGTACGTCAGCCACGGAACCGTCCGCGTGATCGCGGCCAGGAGGGCTGAACCACCCCGATCCACTGGTACCGGCCAGAACGCGATGAGTGCGAGCAGCACGCCATAGATGACGAGCAGACGGATGCCTCGCCCCTGCGTGCGACGCAGGTGCAACGTTGCGACGGCCGCGGTGGAAGGCTGCGCGGGCGCGAGGGTAGGTGCGTCGGTGATGGCGAACTCCCCTCGGTCGGGCGCCGCGACGCTGCCGCGCAGTGCGGCGATTCTACTCGGCACCGGGTGCGGGCGAGAGTGGGTGCAGATGTATAGAAAACACGTTCGATTATTGGATGAAGGCTCTACGTGAAGTCCGTGGACGCTCGAGAGGCGTCGGAAGTGGATGCTCGCCCACTGGCCCCAGCGCAACTGGCGACGTGGAGGCTGAGAGACTGCGGCCGGGGTGGTGTCTGTCGTCTTCTGCAACAGCCTCTCCTGGACTCGACCGAACAGTCGGATGAGCAGATTTACTCGAACAAATCTTTGACACTCGGACCTACGTCCGATACGCTGAGTGCATGACCAGCGCACTGTCGTCCCTCGCCGAGGCGATCGACGTTGCGCGGGGAATCCTGCCCGACGGGCGCGACATCGCATCGCTCGCCCCGGCCGAGCTCATCGCCCTCAACGAGCAGATCGGGCGGGGCAAACGTCTCGCCGAGAGCGTTCAGGCGCTGGTGGCATCCGAGATCCAGCGGCAGTCCCGGCCCGAGCTCGGGCCCGACAGCCTCGCGAAGATCCAGGGCTTCCGCAATCCCACGCAGTTCATCGCGGCGACGATGGGCACGACGACCGGCGACGCAGCCCGCCTCGTGAAGGTCGGTGAGGCCACGACTCCGCGCATGCTGCTCTCAGGCGACAAGGCACCCGCGCGGCACCCGCACGTCGGGCAAGGTCTGAGCGACGGCCGGATCGGAGCGCAGGCGGCGTCGGCGATCATCGCCATGCTCGACCGCGTCGCGATCCGCGCCGGCGCCGAGAAGGTCGACGAGGCCGAGAAGCTCCTCGTCGAGCAGGCCGCCGGACTCCCCCTCGACGCCCTGTCGAAGCTCATCCTCCGCGCCGAGGCCTGGCTCGACCCCGACGGTGTCGCGCCCCGCGAAGCCGACCTGGCCGCCGAGACCGCGCTGACGATCCGCCGCGATCGCTCGGGCATGATCATCATCAACGGCAAGTTCGACCCTGTGAGCGGCGCGCCGGTCGTGACCGCACTCGAAGGCATGGTCACCGCGAAGCTCCGCGCCCAGCGCGACGCCGAGAACGCCCGAGTCACGCCGGCCCCCGATGCGCCCGCGGCGCCTCTGCTCGATGAGACGACGGATGCTGAGCGCCGCACGATCCCGCAGATGCAGGCCGATGCGTTGGTGAGCATCTGCGAACACGTCCTCGGGTGCGACGAGAAGGACCTCCCCCTCAACGGAGTGACGGTGGTCGTGCGCATGGACCTCGAGACGCTCCGCGAGGGCATCGGCACCGCCGAGATCGACGGCATCGACGCTCCGATCTCGGCCGCCGCGGCCCGCAAGCTCGCGTCGAGCGCCTCGGTGATCCCCGTCGTGCTCGGCGGCGACAGCGAGATCCTCGACTGGGGTCGCGAACGACGGCTCTACTCGAAGTCCCAGAAGCTCGCCCTCGGCGAGCGCGATGGTGGGTGCGCCGGGTGCGGGCTTCCCCCACAGTTCACGAAGGTGCATCACATCCGCTGGTGGGCGCGAGACGCCGGCCGGACAGACCTCGACAACGGGGTACTGCTCTGCGAATCGTGCCACCACCGGATACACGACAACGGGTGGGACGTTCAGGTCTCTGGGACCGGCCGAAAAGCGAAGGTGTGGCTCATCCCACCCGTCTACGTCGACCCCGCACGCACTCCGCGCATCGGCGGGCGCGCTCGCTACGACTTCGCCGCCGTCTGACCGTCGAGCGGACGAGCCGTGCGCGCCTCCGGGATCGCGGCCGCCCCGCCCCGCGAAGCGCGGGAGGGAGCGCCCGTTATCGTGGGCCCGTGCCCACCGATGTCTCGACCGACGCGACGGTTCTGCTGCGCCTCGACGAGGCCGACGAGCTCGCCGCCGCCTGGGTGTGCGCGCTCGCCGAGAGGCGAGGCATCCGTGCCCTCCTCATCAAGGGGCCCGCGCTGCACCTCCACGGCCTCCGCGAGGAGCGGGTGTCGGCCGACGTCGACCTGCTCGTCGAGCCGGCACGATTCGAGGAGCTGTGCGAGGCGATTGTCGAATCGGGGTGGGCGACACGACCCTCGGGATTGATCGGCGAGCTGACGACCCTGCATTCAATCACCTTTATGCGTGACGGGTGGCCGTGCAATCTGGACGTGCACAGCTTCTTTCCGGGCTTTCTCGCGGATCCGGCCGACGTGTTCAAGGCGCTCTGGCGGCACCGGTGGACGATTCCGCTCGCGCATCGCAACTGCCTCACGCTCGACAAAGTCGCCGGCGCTCTCGTGCTGGGGCTTCACTCCATGCGTGGCACGACAATGCAGGCTCGCCACGCCGAGGAGCTCGAGCAACTGATTCGCACGCCGTTTACCGCCGATGAACGCACCGACCTCGGTACCCTGGCCCGCGAGACAGGATGCCTTGCGACGCTCGAGATCGTCCTCCGCCGCATCGGGGTGGATCTGGAGCCATCTGCTGCAGAGCTTGCCTCACCCGATCTTCGAGAATGGCGCGAGCTCGTCAGCGCGGGGTCCCACGGCTCGTATCTCTGGTTGCGGGCACTTCGGAAGTCGCGTTGGCACGATCGTCCGCGCCTCCTGTGGCGCGCGTTTTGGCCCTCCCGGCGCGACCTCCTGATCGCCCGGCCCGAGACAGTCGACACGCTTCGCGGACGGACACGCGCGCGGCTCGCCCGATGGGGTCGCGGCATCCGTTCCGCCCCTGCGGGAGTGCGGGCAGTCTGGACCCACCGCCGCGGCGTCAGCCGATAACGAGCCAGAGCACGCAGACCGCCGCGAGGAACGCGGCCGCCACGCAGATGAGCCACATGGGCGCCCCGCCGTACTCGCGGAGCAGCCACGGCTCCTGCCCGATCTCGTAGCGCCGCCGCCGACGTCGCGATTTCACCATCCCGCACCTCTCCCCTTGGTACGCGACGCCGTCGTCACGAGCACAACGTATCCGCGTGCGGTTGCCGATCGGCGACGTGGATGTTTCGTACTCGCCGCCGGACGCTCAGGATCGCGTAAAGAAGCGGATGCTGTTACCCAGCGTTAACGGGGCCCCTCGGCCATTCCGCTAGGGTGAGGGTCACGTCGGTTGCCTGGGGCGACCGCACGGCGGGCGAGGGGTCGCCCGTTCTGTTCACGGCTGTGGGAGCCCGAACGCCCGTCAGCCACGACTGTTCTCTGGGGGAACACAGTGACCGACACGCTCGCGCGCGCCATCGCATCTGCCGACGACCACACGATCGACCGCCGCAAGCTGCTCAAGGTCGGTGCCTGGGCCGCTCCCGTCGTAGTGCTGGCCGCCGCTGTACCTGCTGCGGCCGCGTCGGGCACCACCCAGTTGAGCGTCACTGCGGGCGCGACGCTCTTCTACACCTGGACCGACACCACGCCGACCGGTATTGGCGGCGCCGTCACTCTTGGCCTGGCACACACAGCCGGGTCGGGCGGCTCAGCGACACCCGTGTCGATCGTGGTGAGTGTTGACGCCTCCGGCCTGGCCGCCGCAAATGCCCCGACCGTAGTCTCAGGCGCGGGATGGACACCAGCTGGCGTGTCTGGTCCCACCAACGGACGACTGAACTACACCTTCACCTACGCTCCTTCCCTTGCCGCTGGAGGGTCGACCGCCACCCTTGTGTTCGTGGTCCCGGCCGCCACCGGCTTCTCGCAGATCTCCACGCGATCGTGGACGATCGCGGCCTCTGGCACGGGCGTTAACGCCACCGTCAGCGGGGCAACGGCGACTGGGACTGTGGTGAGCTCGATCGCCGCCGTCACGGGCACACCGAACCCCAACCCGTCGGGTAAGACAGCCACCATCTCGGCGTCAGCGACCGCCGCGATCAGCGTCAGGCCTCGCCTTTCCGTCAAGCGCACTCATCAGAGCGATCGATTCGACGGGAAGGCGGACTGGTCTCTCTCGACCGAAGGCACCGGAAAGACCGCCACCGACATCGCCGTTGGGCCGGCCTTCTCTGGTGCCGACACCCTTCACTTCCCCACATACGTAACGCAGAGCGGGCTCGGCGGCCACGACTACAAGATCGACTTCCTTCTGGGCACCCATCCTGTCGGGTACTACAAGCCCGGAGTTCTCTAGCCCGTCGTTATGCCCGGACCGGTCGCCCCACCGCGGCCCGCGTGGCAACGGGTCCTCGGCAGCACGTGGTTTCACCTCGCCGCCGCATTCGTTGTCGCAGGGCTCTTGCTCTCGTTCGTCGTGAAGCCGTACTGGGTGCCCTCGGGATCGATGGAGACCACCCTCGAACCCGGTGACCGCATCCTCGTGAACCGACTCGCCTACGTGGGTGCGGAGCCGGGCGCCGGCGATGTGATCGTGTTCGATGCGGGCGAGGGGTGGGGCGAGGCATCCGTGCCGACTTCCCATCCCCTCCGGTGGGTGGGCGAAGTCACCGGCTTCGGACCCTCAGGACCGCACACCCTCGTCAAGCGGGTCATCGGTGTGCCCGGGCAGACCGTGGAATGCTGCAGCGCCGATGGGCGCGTCGTCGTCGACGGCGAACCGATCGACGAGCCGTACGTGACGAACGACCTGGCATTCGAACCGGGCGGGCTCGACTGCGACAGCGCGCCTCGCTCGACTCGTTGCTTCGCCCCAGTGCTGGTGCCGGCGGACTCTTATCTCGTACTCGGCGACAACCGCGCGGGATCATCGGACTCGGCCGCACAGTGCCGCATCGAGGATCCGAACGTGGCCTGCTGGCGGTGGGCAACACGTGACGGCGTCGTCGGCAAGGCCGCCGTGATCCTGTGGCCCATCAATCGCTGGGCGGGTCTGTGAACCGCCTGCTCAGCCGGTGAAGACGAGGTCCTGATCGCGGAGGGTTCCGAGGAAGGACTCGACGTCGTCGCGGATCGCGTCGCCATCGACCTCGGCTGACGCGGCCACGCGCGCCACGATGTCGTCGGAATGACCCGGACCGGCGGTGAGCGCGATCCAGATCAGCGCAGCAGAGCCCTCGAGTGCCAGCGGCGAGGCCGCGGGATCCGCGAGAGCCAGCACGACCACGCGCGAGGACTCGCCCGTCCAGGCGACGTCGTCGTGGATGCGCCAGAGCGCCGGGTCCGCAGCCTCGGCCGGCGACGAGACCTTCAGGACGCCGGCCGCGACCAGCTCATCGACGGCGGCTTCGACGGCGACTGTGGCGTCCTTATCCTCAGGAGCGCCGTGGGCGGAAACCGCAGCAGCTGTCAACGCCTCGAGGCCGACGCCATCGGCGGCGCGCCACAGCGCGGGAGCGATGCCCGCCAGCACCCGCACCGTGCCGACGTGCTCGGCGTCGACGTGGAACAGGGCCACGCGATCGGGATCGGCGAGCGGCAGTTCGTCCAACGGGGCGACGCGATGGAACACCCGATCCGCGGGCGAACCGGCGATCGCCGGCTGCCCCGGAGACACCGGCTTCGACACGCGCGGCTCCGACGGCGAGGCCGCGGCCAGCTCGGGGAGGACTGCGACGAGGGCCGCAGCATCCGTGTAGGACACCCGACGCACGCCACCGACCGACGCGACGTGCGCGGCGATCGTGCGCAGCGACGCGGGCAGGTTGGTGAGATAGCTCGACTGGGCCACGAGCTCCTCGAGCGCATCGCCGAGGTCGACATCCGAGATGATTGCGCCCGAGACGTCCTCGCGTCGGTCGAGCAGCACAACCCCGGCGAGCCGCAGGGAGGCGTCGGGCAACGAGCCCAGCCCCAGGGCCGAGGGCGGGCGCTGCGCCTTCTCGGACTCGCCCGGCTCGATGATCGACAGCGGCTTGCGGTACGGGTGCACGCGACCCGACGAGTCGATCGCCACCGTCTCGTCCGACACGTATCCGTACGCAGAGCCGAGTACCCGCGACGCCGTCGTCTTGCCCCGACCACTCGGACCCACGAGAGCGACCACACGGCCGTCCGGCAGGGCGATGCCGGCGGCGTGCAGCATCCACAACCGTCCGCGTCGGGCCTCGATCGCCGCAAGCGTCACGCGCTGGGACAGCGACGACAGCAGAGAGCGGATGCTGCCACCCGGCTCCGCCACCACCTCGATGTCGGCGACGCCCGCGGTCGCAGCATCCGTCCATGCCTCTTCGACAGCAGCCCGCGATTCCGCGTCCAGGTCGTCGCACACGATGCCCACCCGCACCCCGAGGGCAGCGATCACGAGGTTGCCGGTCACACGCGGTAGTGTACGGGGGACTGGGAGGGGGCCCATGGAGCTGCGGGATTACCTGCGCATCTTGCGAGCGCATTGGCTCGCCATCGTGATCCTCACCCTCCTGGGCGTGGCCGTGGCGTGGGGGTGGACCGCCCTGCAACCCAAGGTCTACACGGCGAACGCCAGCGGGATCGTCACGGCGACCAACGCTGGCTCCGACACCGGCTCATCCCTCGTCGGCGACCAGCTCGCTCGCAGCAAGGTCACCTCGTACGTCGAGCTCGGCTCATGGCGCGCCGTCGCCGAGTGCGCGATCGACGAGCTCGGCCTCTCCACGACCCCCGAGTCCCTCGTCACCCGCGTGGATGTGTCGAACCCGCTCGACACCGTCATCGTGCGCGTCACCGCGAGCGCGTCGAGCCCCGAAGAGGCCCGCGACCTCGCCGAGTCGTGGCTCGGGTGCATGGTCGAGCAGATCAACACCGTAGAGGGCACCGACGAGACCGGCACCGCCGCCGTCACGCTCGTCACGGGCGACTCCGCCCGCCTGCCCACGGCACCCTCGTCGCCGAACGTGCGGCTCGCGCTCGCCCTGGGTGCCCTCGTCGGGCTCGCCCTCGGCATCGGCTACGCGGTTGTGCGTCATGTGCTCGACCGCCGCCTTCGAGACCCGCGCGACATCGAACGCGAGACCGGCGTGCCCGTCGTCGGAACACTCCCGGTCGACAAGGGCCTCAGCGTCGAGCGCGGCATCGCCGACTTCGAGAGCCAGCACTCCTCCTCCGCCCCGCTCGCCGAGGCGATGCGCGAACTGCGCACGAACCTGCAGTTCATGGACGTCGACAACCCGCCCCGCGCGATCGTCGTCACGAGCCCGCTGCCCGGCGACGGCAAGTCGACGATGGCCGCCAACCTCGCGGTGAGCCTCGCCGCCGCGGGCCGCCACGTCGTGCTGCTCGACGCCGACCTCCGCCGCCCCATGGTCTCGACGGTGTTCGGCCTGCCCGACGGCGCCGGTCTCACCGACGTCCTCGCCGGACGCGCCGAACTGAACGACGTCGTGCACAACGTCGGCGCGAGCCGCAACCTCGCCGTCATCACCGCCGGCCGCGTCCCGCCGAACCCCAGCGAGGTGCTCGGCTCGAACCGCATGCAGGCGCTCGTGCGCAGCCTCACCGAGCATGCCCTCGTCATCATCGATTCACCGCCCCTTCTCCCGGTGACGGATGCTGCGGTCCTCACGACCGCCGCAGACGGAGCGCTCGTCGTGGTCAGCGCCGGCAAGACGACGTACGACATGCTGCACAAGGCGCTCGCCAACCTCGGCAAGGCCAACGCGCGCGTGCTCGGCGTCGTACTGAACCGCGTGCCGCGCAAGAACGGCGGCTACTACGGCTACCAGTACCAGGGCGACTACGCCGGAGCCGATACCCGCTGAGCTCGGAGCGGTTGTTCGGACCGGCCCCGTAGGGTGGAGCGGTGACCGACTCTCCCCTGCCCCGCTCCGTGCGCCGCGGGGGCGTCGTCTTCGCCGCCGTCCTCGGCGGCCTGCTCATCCTCGCGGTGGTCGCCACCGTGTGGATCGCGGTGCGCGGAGCTCTCGCCTACAGCCATCTCCTCGACGCCCAGCAGACCGCGGCCGCGGTGCGGGAGAACCTCGCCGATCCCGCCGCCGCGAGTGACGCGATCGCCGCCCTCGCCGCCGACACCGGTGCCGCGCACGCGATGACCTCCGACCCGGTGTGGAATATGGCCGAGGGCCTTCCCTGGGTCGGCCCGCAGCTGGCCGCGGTCGCGACGGTCGCGGAGTCACTCGACGGCATCACGAGCACAGCGCTTCAGCCGCTCTCAGAAGTCGCCGCTTCATTCAACGTCGATGCGCTGAAGCCCCAGGATGGCCGCCTCGACCTCGCGCCCCTGCAGCAGATCAGCGGCGCCGCGCAGACCGCGAGCGACGGGGTCGGGGCGGCGGGAGCATCCGTCTCCTCCATCGATCGCACCGCGCTCGTCGCACCCGTCCGCGAAGCCGTGGACGAGGTCGACGCACTCCTCGTCGAGGCCGGCACCGCCACCGACGCCCTCGCCCGGGCGACGCAGCTCATCCCCTCGATGCTCGGCGCAGACGCCCCGCGCGACTACCTCGTGCTGTTCCAGAACAACGCCGAGTGGCGGTCGCTGGGAGGCATCCCCGGCGCGATGGCACTGATCCACACCGAGGGCGGGGCGATCAGCCTCGCCGCGCAGGAGTCCTCGAGCGACTACCCCCGCTACGACGGCGCCGTGCTGCCGCTCGGCGACGAGATCACGGCGATCTACGGCGAGCGCCCGGGCCGCTGGATCCAGAACGTCACGCAGGTGCCCGACTTCGCGGTCAGCGGCGCGCTCGCCCGCGAGATGTGGGCACGACAGCACGGCGGGCAGCAGGTCGACGGCGTGATCACGCTCGACCCTGTCGCGCTCTCGTATCTGCTCGAGGCGACCGGCCCGATCACCCTCCCCACGGGAGACGTGCTCGCCCCCGATAACGCGGTGCAGCTCCTCCTGAACGACGTCTACTCGCGCTACACCCGCCCCGCCGACCAGGACGCCTTCTTCGCCATGGCGGCGGCCGCCGTGTTCGCGAAGCTCTCGGGGGGCGACGTCGACCCGGCCGCGCTCGTCGGCGCGCTCACCCGCGCGGGCGACGAGGACCGCCTGCTGCTGTGGAGCACGCACGAGAACGAGCAGAGCGTGCTCGCCGACACGACCCTTGCGGGTGGCCTGCCCGTCTCGGACGACGAGGCCGCGCGCTTCGGCGTCTACGTCAACGACGGCACCGGCTCGAAGATGGACTTCTACCAGAACGCGACGACCGCGCTCGAGTGGTCGAGCTGCACCCTCGACCCCGCGGGCACCGCGACGGGCGACGCCGTGCTCACGGTCACGATCGGCAACACGGCGCCGGCGGATGCCGCCTCCCTCCCCGCGTACATCACGGGCAACGGCGGCTTCGGGGTGCCCGCAGGCATCACCCGCACCATCGGCTACCTGTACCTGCCCGAGGGCTTCGAACTGGTCGACGCGACCATGTCGGACGGCACCGGATTCGGCGGCGGCACCCACGACGGGCGCCGGGTCGTGAGCTTCGCGATCGACCTGCCGCCGGGCGGATCCACGACGGCGACGCTCACCGCACGGGCGAGCGAGCCGGTCGCCGCGACGCTCGAGGCGGTGACCACGCCGACGCTCACTCCGCCGGCCGCAGTTGCCGCGGTGTGCGGCGGTTCGTAGACTGCTCCCGATGCCCCACATCACTCGATCGACCACGCCCCGGCTCCTCCCCCGAGCCGCCCTCGCTGCGACGCTCGCCCTCGGAGCGGTCCTCGCGGTACCCGCCGCGGCCAACGCCTCGACCATCTACCCGCCCTCAGGCTCGTGCACCGCCACCCCCACGGCGCAGGCCGGCGGCACCATCGCTTTCGAGTGCAACGCCGAGACCTTCTCCCCCGACGAGGCCATCACGATCACCGTCACCGGTGAGAACGGCGCCGCCTCGCGCATCGGCATGCTGAAGTTCGCGATCACCACCGCGAGCGGCAACGCCTCGTCGGAGGCCGACGGCTCGCTCGCGGCTGTCGACATCACGCTTCCCTCGAACGCCACGGGCACGTACAACATCGCCGCGGTGTCGTCGACGTCCGCCGGCGGCACCGCCGCCGTCACGATCACCGGCGCCGACGGACTGCCCGCGACGGGCCTCGACCAGGGCCAGACCCTCGGCCTGTGGATCGGCGGCGGAGCGCTCCTGCTCGCCGGCGCCGCACTCGCGGTCGTCGCCGCAGTACGCCGCTCCCGCGACTCGCGCTGACCCGCGACTCCGGTCCGCGCCGCCGTCGGGGCCGACGACTATCGTGATCGCCATGTCATCCGCTGCGTCGACGTCGCTCGAGCGCACCTACCGCTACCTGCGGGTCGGGCTGGCCGGCACCGTCATCGCGATCTTCGTCGCCATCGCCCAAGCGGCGACGACGTACGGCTGGCTGACGTCGATCAGCGACTACTTCTACACGCCGGCCCGCGATGTGTTCGTCGGAGCGCTGATCGCGGTCTCCCTCGCGCTGTTCGCCCTGTCGGGGCGTGGCTCGGAGCGGGCGCTCCTCGATGCCGCGGCGCTGTTCGCGCCGCTCATCGCCCTTGTGCCGACGACTCTCGCACCCGGCGCCGTACCCGGTGTCGACGTCCCGTGCACGGGACGCTGCTTCCCACCCGCGTATGAGGCGGACGTCGCGAACGGCGTCGTCGTCTACCTCGTGCTCGGGATGCTGCTGCTCCTCGTCGCGCTGCTGCTCGGCGCGCTCGGCCAGGTCTCGCTCGCGGCGGTGTGGCCGTCACTGCTGATCGCGGCCGTCGTGATCGCCGTCACGGGACTGACGTGGGCATTCGCACGGGACGCGTTCCTGCAGAACGCTCATTTCATCGCGACGACGGCCTTCTTCGCGCTCTTCGCGGCGGTCGCCGTGCGCAACGCGTTCCCCCGGCAGGGTCCGCCCCCGACCCCGGTGTTCCGCGTGCTGTACACCGCGATCGCGGTGGGGCTCGTGCTGGTGCTCGTGGCGTACGTCGTGCTGCTGCCGCAGGCGAGCGGCTCCGGCATCCCCATCGTCCTCATCGTCGAAGCGATCGCGCTCGCGCTGTTCTTCGTGTTCTGGGTGGTGCAGGGTATCGAGAAATGGAGCGATCCCGACCCGTCGATCATCGCGGAGTAGGGACGAAACGCCCCCGGGGGTTCGGGAGGGTCCGGGAACGTTTCGTCGTCTGGTCCGCGCTGCGTCACCCTCCGGACGCAGCGGGGAAGAGTGCACTGCAGCTCGCGTCGATCGTGACCGGCGTTGAGCCGGCAGTCGGGGTGTGACGCAGGTGCAGCGGTCCCAGGTCGCCGGCGGGCAACGCGGCGGTGAACGAGACGGTCTCGGTCTCCCCCTTGCCGATGAACACGGTCTTGCTGACTGCCGTGTTGCCCTTCTCTACGCCGCTCCGCTCCCAGCGGGCGACATCGCCGCGCGCCGGCACGGTCTGGGTGATCTGCGCGCCCGGGGGCGCGAAGAACAGCACGTCGAGGATCATCGTCGTGCGTGGGACGCCCAGCTGCCGGTTCCGGTACCCCAGCGTGTAGTTGCTCCTGATGTCGTCGGTGATCCCGTTGTGCATGGTCATCGTGGTCGTGATGGTGCGGGCGGCGGCGTCGCACGTCGCGGTGACAGCCGTGGCGAGGTGGTAGTCGAGCTTGCTGACGGCCGAGTCGTTCAGGTAGATCCCGACCTGCGTCTGCGTCGTCGTGTCCGCGGCGAGCGCACCGTCGAGACCGAACTCGACGGCGAGAGCCTGAGCCGCCGGATCGGTGAATGCGAGGTTGATGCGCTGCTCGGCGGCGGCCCGCTCGAGCGCCTCGAGCATCTGGAGCGGATCCCACGACGACGACGTGAGATGGTCGAACACCTGGCGCGCCGCATCCGCGAAGAACGCGTCGGAGTCATGTCCCTCCGGGTACCGCTCGTATGCGTCGCTCAGCAGCACCTTGACGGCGTTGTCGGCGGTGAGCTGCTCCCCCGTGCCGAGCGTCACCGGCCCCGCCACCCCGAGCATGTACGAGAGCACCACGGGATCGATGGAGATGACGCCGTCGAACGTCGCGCCCGTCGTGTGCGTCCACAGCGCCTGGAAGAGCTGCGCCGTCGTCGGGAAATCGGGGGTGAAGGTGAAGTCCTGCGAGTTCCTGGTCAGTGTGGGCAGGTACAGCCCCGTCGTCTCGCCGGGCAGGGGCACGTACTCGTTGCCCTGCGTGCCCGCGTCGTAGAACGTCTGCGAGCTGCCCTGATCGACGTATCCGAGCTTGCCGTCGGTGAGCGTCACGATCATGCTCGCGGCGGGATTGCCGCCCGTGGCACGGATCTCGGCGTTGTTCTGGAACATCAGCAGGTATGTCTTGGTGCCCGCGGACCCGGCCATTTCGAGCAGCGTCGGCAGATACTTCTCGGCGACGCCGAGTGCCGGGGTCGCCAGGTCGATGAAGTCGAGGATGTCGGAGATCGACTCGCCGACCTCGGGCAAGAGCGTCGACGTGTCGATCGGCGCCACGATCGCCTGCGCATCGGCGAAGGCCGAGGCGATCTCGGGGATCGAGCTCTGCACCTGACGGAACGGCTCGAGGTCGATCCCGCCGCCCGCCACGGCGAGCCGGTCGAGGTCGGCGGCCGTCATGAACTGCAGCCCCGCCGGCAGCGCGCGGTCGACGAGGATGTCGACGGCATGCGTCACGCGCCGCACCGCGTCGACGTTCTGCCCGATGAACGGCACGCGGGTCGCGATATCCCACAACGGCCCGTCGACGGTCCGGACGGCGAGCGTGACGTTGGCCTGGATCTCGTCGGTCTCGGCACGGACCTGCGCCGTGTCGGCATCGGCGAAATCGGTGCGCAGCGCCTCGATCCCCGCCGCCGCCCGCTCGACGGCGGCGCGGGCGCGCTGGGCCTCGGACCAGAACTGCAGCGCGAAGGCGCCGACGATGACGCCGCCCACCAGCAGAACGGTGAGCAACGCGACCACGATCCACGGCCACGCGCGCCGGCGGCGCGACGGAACAGGCGTCGCCTCAGCTTCGAGAACGGCCCCAGTTTGCGCACCCTCGGGTTCGGAGCGCGTGACGATCCCCCTCGTCACGCGCCCAATGGTACTCTTCGCGCCCCCGGATGTCAGGGGTGAAGAGCGAGGAGAGGGCTCAGGCGGCGCCGGTTCCGGCGGGGGGCGGCGCCCCCGCGGCACACCGGCCCGCCCCCCGGCGCCCCCCCCCCCGGGGGGGGGGGGGGGGAAGAGGGAGGAGGGGGCCCGGGCGCCCCGGGCCCGGGCGGCGCCCCCCGCCTCGGGATCAGCGATCTCGACCACGCGGCGCACACCCGGGGCGGGGTGGGCGGTCACGAGGATCGGCAGGTGGTCGCTGAGGCCCTGCGGCAGCGTCCGCACGCGGTCGATCTCGAAGCCGATCGACGTCGCGAAGTCGTAGTGGCCCCGGAAGAAGCGGTAGCGCGTGTACGTGCGCGAGTCCGACAGATTGAGCTCGTATCCCTGCTCGCGAATGTGCTGGCCCAGCCGTTCCTTGAACACCGGGTAGTTGTAGTCGCCGACCATCAGCGCCGGCAGACCTTCGCCCAACTGCTGCAGTTCACCGAGCGCCGTGCGGATCTGGTGGCGTCGCAGCGAGTTCAGCGCAGTGAGCGGCGCGGCGTGGAACGAGGCCACGATGAGGTCGGTGTTCTCGTCGATGTCGTGCAGCCGGACGCCGAGCAGCCGCTCCTCCGCGGGCTTGAGCACGCGGTCGTGCAGCGACTTCTTCAGCGCCAGCGCCCGCACCTCGACGGCGCGGTAGGTGTTCTCGCGGTAGTACACGGCGAGCCCGAGTCGATTGCGCTGTGTGGAGTCCGCGAGCCGCAGCCCCGAGATCTCCTCGGGGATGTCGGATGTGTCCGCTTCCTGCAGGCACAGCACGTCGGCGCCATGGCGCTCGACCAGGTGGGCGAGCTCCCCCGCCGCCCGATGCTTGCGCAGGTTGTACGAGATGACCTTCATGACGACCACAGCCTATGCCGTGGACGTTTCGAACGGATGGCCTTGACAGGAAGCTCGTATGTACGAAAACCGGATGCTGCGGCTCTTGAGTGGTGTGCCGGTTCACGGCATCCGAGCGTGAACCCGCACCCCGATCCTGGAGGACCCCATGACCGCTGCATCCCCGAAGACCGTCCGCGCCGAGCTCGCCGACGCCCTCGACGCGAGCCGGCTCGCCCGTGAGACCGCCGAGCGCGAGCTGCACCGCAGCATCGCCCTGCGCTCCCGCGCCGCCGAGACGCTCGAGCGCACCGCGCGGCGACCCGGGCTCGACGAGTCCGAGCGTGCCCGCCTGAGGGCCGAATACGCCGCCGCCGACCGCGTCGTCGCCGAGCGCCGCGCGGCCGTGGAGAAGGCGCAGGAGTTCGAGCGCGCAGCATCCGTCGTCGCCGGCGCGTTCGAGGCCGAAGCGACGTCGGCGAGCCCGCTGGCGGCCGCCCTGCTCCAGCTCGTCGGTTCGAAGCGCGGCGGCACGGCCCGCCGGGGCGCACTCGCGTCCGGACGCACCGCACCCGCTGCACGAGTTCGCAGCCCGCGCCCGCGCACGGCCTGACGCGACACGCCGCGACGCCTCGCCGCGGCGCCGGTCTCGTAGGCTCGCCTTCGTGCCCACTTCGCGACGGACCATCACGATCCTGGCGATCACGGGCGTCATCACCGTCGTCGGTGTCGTCGCAGCCGTCGTGCTCCTGCGCGGGCAGTCGCCCGAGCCGCCCGCGCGCGGCACGAAGATCGTCGCCTCCGCGCTCTCGAAGGCGACGGATGCTGCGACCCACGCGGCCGACGGCAGCCCCGAGCAAGCCGCGGCGAAGTACCTGAGCGCACAGCCGACGGCCGTCTGGCTCACGCCGGAGGGCGACCCCGTCGACGTCGTGGGAGAGCGCATCGCCGGCCTTGCCGCCGAGGCGCGCGACCAATCCGCACGCGTCGCGGTCGTCGTGTACGGCCTGCCCGAACGCGACTGCGGCGGACACTCCGCAGGCGGCCTCGACGGCGACGCCTATGTCGAGTGGACGCGCGCGATCGGCGACGCCCTGCGCGCGGCCGCCGACACCGCGCCGATCGTGATCCTCGAGCCCGACAGCCTCGCTCTCGCACCCGAGTGCGGAAACGTCGACGAGCGGGTCGAGCAGTTGAGCGACGCGGTCGAAGGGCTCGCCGCCGAGAGCACCTGGATCTACGTCGACGGCGGACACTCCGACTGGCTGGCCCCGGCTGAGATGGCCGACCTCATCGACCAGGTCGACCGGGCGTCGCGCGGAGAGGATCGTGGCATCCGCGGATTCGTCACCAACGTGTCGAACTTCGAGATGACCGACGACGAGGTGGCCTACGCGCACGACGTCGCCGGGTACCTCGAGGGCCTGCATGCGATTATCGACACCGGCCGCAACGGCGCAGGTTCGAACGGCGAATGGTGCAACCCGCCCAGGCGCCTCATAGGCGAGCCCGGCGGCACGATCGGCGACGACGTCGTCGACACGAACCTGTGGATCAAACCGCCGGGTGAGAGCGACGGCGACTGCAACGGCGGCCCGGCGGCCGGACGGTGGTGGCCGGAGGCCGCCGTCGAGCTCACCCGCGACGTCGTGTCGGATTGATCTCCGACCAGGCATTACCGGCGTTGTGTAGCATCGGGAGTACTTTGCGCATGCGTCGGGGGCCGCGGCTGGGGTCGGTAATCGGCGCATAACCGGTTCCACCCACGTCCGAGAAAGATCGCACGCATGAGCACCCCTTCTGACGAGCTGAAGACAGCGGTCATCATCGAGGACGACACGGAGATCCGCCACGTCCTGGCCGAGGTCCTGGAGTCGTCAGGGTTCTCGACGGTGTCGGTCGGCAACGGCATCGACGGCGTGCGGGCGGTGCTCACCTACAAGCCCGTGCTGACGACCATCGACGTCAACATGCCCGGCATCGACGGCATCGAGGCGGCGCGGCGCATCCGCGCGCAGTCCGACACGTACATCATCATGCTCACCGGCATGAACGATGAGGCCGACGTCATCGCGGGCCTCGGCGCCGGCGCCGACGACTATCTCCTCAAGCCGTTCCGCCCGCGGGAACTGCGCGCCCGCGTCGAGGCGCTCATGCGACGCCGGACCACCGAGACGGAGCGCGCCGTCGCCGCGCCCGCCGCGCCGTCGCAGGGCAGCGTCGGCCCGTCGTTCCCCGGGGTCCGACCGACGACCACCGCCGTGCCGACCGCACCCGCGATCGAGAGCCGTGACCTCGCGACACCCGCGACCGTGATCGTGCCCGCGGACGCGGCATCCGTCCCCGCCACCGTCGACACGGCCGGCGAGTGGCTGACGCATCGCGACCTGCGGCTGCACCCCGAGAACCGCATCGTGCTCATCGGCGACGAGGAGCTCGATCTCACGCGCACCGAGTTCGACCTGCTCGCGACGCTGCTCGAATCGAAGCGACGCGTGCGCAGCAAGGCCGACCTGACGCTGGTGCTGCGCGGCGAGTCCTACGTCACGAGCTACTTCGTGGGCGACGCCGACAAGCGTGCGGTCGAGGCCCATATGACGAACCTGCGGCGCAAGCTCGGCGAGAGCGCCGCGAACCCTCGTTATATCGAGACCGTCCGCGGCGTCGGGTACCGGCTGACCTCGGAGGGCTGACCCCGGCGACGCAGAAGAGGAGGCATCCGCTCGCCCCACGCGAGCGGATGCCTCCTCTTCCCCTTCGGCCGGGTGTCCGCCTCTCCCCTTGCGGACCCCTGCCTTTCCTCCCCCTGCGCCGTGCTCCCCAGCCGCGGCGCTTCCCCAGCGTTACGGCACGCTTCGGGTGCGTGCCGTACGGGCGGATGCCTCCCCGTGGACCGTGTGTAGTTTTCGGCGAGGGTGCCCGCCCTCCCCAGGCGGGCGCCCTCACCTCCTCCCCCGCGCCGTGCTCCCCAGCCTCGGCGCATTCCCCAGTTTCTGACCCGATTCGGGTTCGGGTCAGACCTTGTATCCGTGCTGACGACGGATGAGCTTGAAGAACATGGACAGCGTCTGCAGCACCGTGACGACGCCGACGATCGGCCAGCCGATCCACAGGATCGTCGACTGGACCATCGGGCCGAGCATCGACCAGATGACCGCCATCGCGACCACGACAGCGACCGCGACGATGAGCGGTGTCCAATGGCCGAAGCCGCCGCCACGTTCGGCCTTGGCCTGCATCGCCCAGTTGTCGACCTTCTTGCGCGACAGGAACCGCGTCCATGAGCGGGCGAAGTAGCTGAGACGCAGCCACATGTAGACCTCCGCAGGCACGAGCGTCACCGCGAACAAGAGATCACGCGCGGTGCGGTCCTGCATGGTCAGCGCCATCCGGGTGTTCAGCGCGATCGCGACCACCGGCGGCAGGAGCCACCACGGCGAGAACACGAAGGCGCCGAGCGACAGCGAGCCCGCAAGCAGGGCGACGAACGCCACACGCACGAACAGGTTCGTCAGCATGCCGAAGTTCTCGAGCCAACGCACCCGCAGGTTCGGGTGGAACGGCTGCCCCTTGGTGTCGCCGCGCTGGCCCGGCCACATCAGCTCGATGGCGCCGTACGTCCACTTGACCTGCTGCGCGTCGAGCGCCCGGAGGGTCGTCATGCCGCCGACGTCGGCGCGCGCGAACGGGCTGATCTTCGTGAGATAGCCGGCGCTCTTGATCTGCAGCGAGAGGAGAGAGTCCTCGACCTCGGAGTCCTTGACCCACGGCGTGGACTGGTGGTTCTCCTTCATGACGTCGCGCAGGGCTTGCGTCGAGAAGATCGAGAACTGGCCGCCGAGCACCGCCATGTTGCGGCCACGGAGCAGGTTGTGCATGTTGAACGCCGCGAACTGCGCGCGCTGCCCGGTGATGAGGAACTTGGCGATCGCGCCCTTGATGGGCTTCTCATCGATCGAGTAGATCGCCGAGATGCCGCCGATGCGGGAGTCGGAGGTCGCCTCCGACTCGAGGTATTCGACCGCTTTGGCATCCGCGACCGTGTCGCCGTCGACGCCGAGCAGGAAGTCGTAGCCCTCGACCAGCGTGTAGCCGTAGTTCAGTGCGCCGACCTTCTTGTCGGGGTTCTTGCCGATGTCGTGGACGAAGACCTCGGTGAACTGCTCGCCGAGCTCGGTGACGATCTCGTGCGCGCCGGCGTACTGCGATGCGATGCGCACCGTCGCATCGGACGAGTTGTTCACGACGACGTGGATGACGTCGGGGACACGAGTCTGGGCGAGGAGACCGCCGATCACCTGGGCGATCGACTCCTCCTCGTTGTATGCCGGGATGACGCAGCCGATGGTCGAACGGTGCACCGAGGTGTCGTCGAGCACGGCCTCGAAGTCATCGGCGAATCCCTGGGCGGGGTGGCCGGCGGCGAAGCCCTGCGAAGAGACCGTCGCCACGTCCTCCAGCGAGGCGGTCGCGTCACCGCGGTGCGTCCGCCGGCTGCGGGTGAGGGGGACGATGTCGGTCACGTTCGTCGCCTTTCGGATTCTCGGGCCGGTGTCTCCGGCACATGAAGAGCTTCTCCCACCGACCGCAAGGCCCCTCGGAGAGACCGCGAACAGAACCGCAAGGTTTGCGCAAGGCATCCGCAAGAGAGCGTTTGCCGGCTGTCGGCTCGGCGTCGAAATGCCAGGTGGCCGGGTCAATAGAATCGCCCTATGGCTACGGGGGCTGCGCGACGGACGCTCGTCGTGGGCGCGCCCGACGGCCGTACCCGGTCGATCTGGCTCACGCAGCTCGTGCTCGCCGCCAGCGTGCTCATCACCGCGATCCTCGTGATGGCGCTGCAGCCGGCGCTCTTCGGGCGCTGGAACTTCCTGGTGGGCACGTTCGCGGTCGTCGTCCTCACGATCGCCACCCTCGCCCTGCCGTGGTCGCGTCTGCCCGCGGCGGCGGTGCTCGTGATCCCCTTCGCCGATGCGCTCGCCATCGGCCTGATGTCCAGCGGTATGGAGCTGCGCCTCGGCTACCTGTGGGGATTCCCGGTGATGTGGGTCGCGATGCACTTCCGGGCGACGGCGCTGGCCGCGCTTCTCGCCACGATCGGAGTCATCCTCCTCGTCGAGTCGGCGGTCTCGACCGGCAACATCGCGGCGCTCCGCGCCTTCGTCGTACTGCTGTCGCTGACGTTCATCGGCATCACCGCGCACCTCGCCCTCCGCCGCACCCGATCGCTGCGCCGCCTGCTCAAGCGGCAGGCCGATCGCCTCACCGCGACGTACACGCGCCGTGCCGACCAGGAGCGCCGCACCAACGAGATCCTCAACGGCGTCGACACCGGCATCGCGCGCATCTCCGACGACGGCTCCGTGCTCGCCGTCAACGACGCGTACTCGCGCCTGTACGGGCTCGACCCGCTCGATGCGACGCTGCCCGCCCGCTCGGTCGAGTACACCGGGCGCCGCGGCATGCCGGTGCCGTTCTCCGAGCGACCATTCGCTCGCGCCGCACGCGGAGAGACCTTCACGGATGCCTCGGTGTGGCTGTTCACGGCGGAGGGCGAGTGGCGCGCGCTCTCGGTGACCGCCAAGCGCCTCGCCGCGGGCGGAGACGAAGGGTCCAGCATCCTTCTCCTCGTGCATGACGTGACCGCCCTCACTTACGCGCAGCGCGAGCGGGAGCGGTTCACCGCCATGGCGTCGCACGAGCTGAAGCACCCGCTCACCGTGATGATCGGCAATGCGGAGCTCGCCCTCGAGCTCGACGACCTCACCCCGCGCACGCGCGAGCGGTTCGAGTCGATCGTCGCGGCGAGCGACCGCATGCTGACGATGATCCAGAGCCTGGGCACCACCTCGAAGCGCGGCTTCTCGGCCCGCGACGAAGTCGACGACATCGACCTGCGCCAGATCCTGCTCGAGTCGGTCGCCTCGTTCCGCCCGACCGCGGTGTCGGGCGACATCTCGATCGACGTGCGCGCCGACGACGCGCTTCCGATCACGGCGGACGGATTCCGGCTGCGGCAGGTCGTCGACAACGTGGTGAGCAACGCGATCAAGTACACCCCGCGCGACGGGCGCGTGCGGATCACCGGAGCCGTCGAGGACCACCGCGTCGTGCTGTCGGTCGCCGACACGGGCATCGGCATCGCCGCGGACGACCTGCCCAACATCCTGACGCCATACTTCCGCACCGAGGAGGCGAAGAAGAAGTCCGGCGGCACCGGGCTCGGACTCGGCATCAGCAACGACATCGTGCTCGCCCACGGGGGCACCCTGACGATCGAGAGCGAGCCGGGCGCGGGCACCACCATCACGATCCGCCTGCCCCTGGCGGGCGAGCTGGCCGGGGATCCGGCCGCGCGGCCGGACGGACGGCGCGACACAGAAGGACGAGCATGACCGACCTCATCGCCGGAGCCGGCGTGGACCTCGGCATCGCCCAGGCGGTGATCACCACCCTGGCGACGATGCTCACCATCGGCATCGCGTTCCTCGTGCGGCCCGGACTCCCGACGCTCTACTGGAGCATCGCCTTCACCCTCGCGATGCTCGCCACGTACGGCGTCGTCGCGGGCGACGTCGCCGGCATCGAGCAGCTCCGTCGCGCGTCGCTCGGCGCACTGATGGGTGCGCCGGCATTCCTGTGGGCGGGCTTCCGCGCGGCGTGGGGGCTGCGTCCGCACGTCTGGGCGGGAGCGGCCATGGCCGCGGTGTCGGCGTTCTCGCTGGCGATCGTCGACGACCTGGCGTGGTTCACCGTGGCGTACCGCACCGTCTTCTTCGCGGCATCCGTGTTCGCGGGACTCTTCGTGCTCGACTGGGCGCGCGCCTCGTCGCGGCGCAACGACCGCTTGCTGCTGCCGCTCGTGATCGTGTCGATCGCGTTCTTCGTCACCGGTGTCGGCACCTTGATCGCGGGCCTCGTCTACCCGCCGTCCGGTGGCGACGACTTCGAGCTCGTACGACTGATCTCGTCGGTCGGGATGCTGGTGTACGTGGCGTGCGCTCTCATCGCGGTGGTCGGCACCACCGCTCGCGACAGCGGGCTCGGCCGCAGCGCGGCCGTCTCGACGGCGTGGCAGCAGTTCGAGCGGACCGCCGGCGACCGCCTCTCGCGGGCGCAGAAGACGTCGGAGCCGTGGTCGGTCGTGTATCTCGGGCTCGACGACGCCGCCGACATCCGCCAGACCGCGGGAGCCGCGGCGTTCGCGACGCTGTCGGAACGACTCGAAGAGGAGGTGCGCGCCGCCTTCCCGGCCGAGTCGGACGTCGGATCACCCTCGGCGGGCGCCGTCGTGGTGCTCGTGCCCCGCCCCGATGCGGTGGTGCGCGATCTGCTGCGTGCGACCCTCGAGCGCGTGACCCTCCTCGACGTGCACGGCGCGCTCCCCATCCGGCCCACCGCGAGCGCAGGCTGGGCGCCGGTCTCGGTGCTCGGGTACGACCTCGACACCCTGGTGTACACCGGCCGCGAGGCCGCGCGGGTCGCGAGCGGCAAGGGCGGCGACCGATGGGAGCGCGTCGGCGCCACCATCGTCAACCGCCTGATCAGTCAGTCAGAGCTACCGTGAGCGTGTCGGTCGCCGTCTGCTTGGCGTACTCGCTCGAGGTCGGCGTCGTCTGCACCAGGAAGTCGTAGCTGAACTGCAGCGTCACGTACGTCGCCTCGGCCGGCACCGGGCCGACGTTGAACGTTTGCGAGTAGCTGTAGGGGTCCAGCACAAGGTAGCCGGGGCTCACCGTCGCGGCGTCGACCTGCGGAGCGAGCGCGTCCAGCGCGCCCGTCGGTGACGACGGCACGGCGGTCATGGTGGCGCGCTGCAGGTAGACCTTCTGCCCGTCGTTCGGGGTGATGGTCGTGATCAGCGAGATGCTGACGGGCTTGACCGCCTCCGCGGTCCACTTGTCCATCGACAGCGTCGACCAGTAGTCGATCGTCGCGGCGACAGCACCCGCGGTGAGCTCGCGCTGCGTGGCCCCGCCCGAGAGGTCATTCGGCACGGGGGTCGGGACCGCCGTCGACGTGGGGGTCGGCGTGCTCCCGCCGGCGCCCTCCTCCCACGGGGCGGGCCCGCAGCCGGCGAGCGCCGCCATGCCGACGAGCGAGATCGTCACGACGCCGGCGAACCGGTTCCACCTGCGCATAAAACCCCCGAGTCGCGCCGGAAAACGTCCGGTCAGTCTAGCGGGGCGGTGTCACTCGCGGTCGCGCCGCGCGCGCGTCTGCTCGGCGCGCTGCGCGAGCAGATCGTCGGCCGGGTAGCCCACCTCGGTGAGCGTGAGACCGCGCGCCGCGAGCACCTTCACCTCGGGCACGCGCTCCTGCGCGTCGCGGATGTCGACGACGTCGTCCACGTCGAGCCGCCCCTCGCCGACGGCGACGCACGCGCCGACGAGCGCGCGGACCATGCTGTGGCAGAACGCGTCGGCCTTGACGTTCGCGACCAGCACGCCGGCGTCGTCGCGATGCCAGTCGAACTCGAGCAGCGTGCGGATCGTCGTGGCCTCTTCGCGCGGCTTGCAGTAGGCGGCGAAGTCGTGGAGTCCGATCAGTGCGCGGGCGGCAGCATCCATCGCCTCCGCATCGAGGGATGCCCGCACCGAAGTGGTGCGGTGGCGCTCGAGCGGGTCGTAGCCGGTCACGGTGTCGCCGATCCGGTACTCGTAGCGGCGCCACACCGCCGAGAAGCGGGCGTCGAAGCCCTCGGGCGCGATGCGCGAGCCCGTGACCGCGACGTCGGAGTACGCCCCCACCACGCCCGTCATTCGCGCGGCCAGCGCCGCCGCGCGGTCTTCGGCGGTGGCGACACCGGCGTCCGGACGCGCGTGCCGGGTGAGCATGCGCCGCTGCTGCGCCTCGTCGAGGTCGACGTGCGCCGCCTGGCCGGTGGCGTGCACCCCCGCATCGGTGCGGCCGGCGACCACGAGCCGCGGATCGCCGCCGAGAACGCGCGCGAGGGATGATTCGAGCGTCTCCTGCACCGTGCGCAGCCCGGGCTGACGCGCCCACCCGCGGAAATGCGTGCCGTCGTAGGCGATGTCGAGGCGGATCCGCACGGGCTCCAGCCTACCGAGGCGCCCTCACCCGACGACGAAGCGGCCTCGGGGCAGCGTCTCGCCGACCGCGGCGAGCGCCGCGCCGGCCTGGCGGAGCCGGTTCTCGCTCTCGCGGACGATCTCGCGCGCGACCACCGGGTGCGCCCGCACGATGTCGTCGAGTGCCGCGACCGGCACGACCACGACGTCGACCTCGCTCGTGGCCACAGCCCGCGAGATGGTCGGCGTGCGCGAGAGGGCGGTGAGACCGACGGCGTCGCCCTCAGCAAGGACCCCTACCTGCACGAACCCGTCGTCCTCGGTCGGGATGCCGAGCACGACCGAGCCGGCCAGGATGAAGCGCGTCTCCACGGGCACGATGCCGGGCCGCAGCAGCGACTCGCCCGCGCAGTACCGCTCGAGGCGCGCGTGGGCGGCGAGCGCCTCGGCCTCTCCGGGCGCGAGGCTCAGCGACGGCGCGATCTGCCGCAGCGCGTCCTGAAGTCGCGCCGATGTGCGCCAGTCGTCGGTGAGGTCGCCGTCCAGGTGCAGGTCGGAGCGCCGAGCGGCGTACCAGACCCGGGTCGCGAACGCGTCGAGGGCGTCTGCGCGGTCGCCGGGCGTGCGGAGCGGGATCGACACTTCGTACCGCGAGCCGCCCAGGGTGACGGCCGACGGTTCGAGGTCGGGAGACAGCAGCGGGATGTCCCGCGCCACCGCGACGAGCAGCTCGCGCACGCGCCCCGGCGGGTCGTCCGTCCCGAACTCGACCTCGAGGGTCGCGGCGTACGGTTCCGGGTTGCGCGAGAGGTTCACGAACGAGCCGCCCGCGAGTTCCGCGGTGGGGATGATCACCGTGCCGTTGCCGGTCTCGAGGTGCACGGCGCGCCAGTTCACCTCGACGATCTGCCCGCGCGTGCCGCCGGTCTCGATCCAGTCGCCGAGCTCGAACGGCGCCTCGAACACGAGGAAGAGGCCCGAGACGATCGACCCGACCGCGTTCTGCAGCGCGAGGCCGACCACGATCGAGGTGATGCCGAGTGCGGCGAACACGCCGGCGACGTCGGCATCCCAGACCCACCAGAACACCGCCGCGATGCCGAGGATGATGAAGACGAACCGGATGAGGTCGCTGAAGATCGTGGGGAAGCGGTCGCGCCACGACCCCTTCTCGGCGCGGTGGAACACGAGGTGGTTGACGGCGTTGATCGTGACGACGATCACGAGCAGGCCGAAGATCGTCCACACGACCTTCGGCCAGGTGCCCGAGCCCTCCCACGCACCCGGCTGGCTGAGCAGCACCAGGATGCCGGCGACCGGCACGAGGTAGTTGCGCACCATCAGCACGATCGGCGCAGCACGGCTGCCGCGGCGGGCGAGCGCGTTGTGGAACTCCGTCAGCCCGATGAGCGCGAGCGGCAGCCCCACCGAGACGACGACGGCGGGCCAGAACCACGGCTGCGAGACGATATCGGCCACGGATGCCTCACCCCTCGGCCACGACGACGCTCGGGGCCTGCACCTTCCAGACGCGCTGGCCGCCCGACTGCGTCTCGATCTCGCCCGCAGGCAGGGTCGTGATCGAATCGGGCAGTCGCTCGGCGACGCGCTGGGTGATGTAGATGCCGGGTTCGTCGGAGTCGCCCTGCACGCGGAACGCGAGGTTCACGGCATCCCCCCACATGTCGTACACGACGCGCGCGCGGCCGATCAGCCCGCTGGTCACCTTGCCGGAGTCGAGGCCCGCCCGCAGCGTCAGCGCGACGCCCTGCTGGGTCGAGTAGCGCTCGAGGATCGTGTCCAGCTCGAGGGCGAACTCGACGGCGCGGCGCGCATTGTCGACGCGCGGCGTGGCGAGCCCGCAGCTGGCCAAGTAGCTCTGCCGCGTCGTGCGGACGCGCTCGACTCCGTGCCGCTCGGCCGCCTCGTCGAACGCCCGGATGAGGTCGTTGAGGCGCGCGACCGCGTCGTCGGACGACATCGACAGCGCGAGTGCCTCGAAGCCCACGATGTCGGCGAAGACGACGGTGACGTCGTCGCTGTCCTGCGTGATCGCGTCGTCGCCGAGCTTGTAGCGGCTCGCCATGCCCTCGGGCATGAACGACAGGATGAGGTCTTCGTTGGCCTTCTCCTGCTGCGCGATGAGGTGCGACTTCACCTGCAGGCTGCGGCTCATGTCGTTGAAGGCGTTCGCGACGTCGGCGAGCTCGTCGCTCGAGCCGGCGTCGACCTGCACGCCCTCGTCGCCCGCGGCGATTCGCTGGGCCGCGGTCTTGAGGCGGCGCAGCGGCCGCACGAACACCTGCGCGAGCACCAGCGAGAGCACGCAGACGAAGATGATCATCGCCGCCGTCGACAGGATGAGGTTGCGCGTGAAGTCCTCGACGGGGACCATCGCCTCCTGCTCGGTCTCCTGCGCGACGATCACCCAGTCCAGACCGTCGACCTCGAGCGGCGCGTAGGCGGTGAGGCTGGCGCGGCCGAGGTAGTCGCTCTCCAGCAGCGTGCCCGAATCGCCGGCGAGAGCGCGGGTCACGGCGGTGCCCGCGATCGCCTGGCTGAGGAGCGTGTTTCCGTTGTTCACGGCGAGCGCAGCCGCGGCCGGCGCAAGACCGGCGGCCACAGCATCCGTCTCGTACGTCGCCGCGTCGTCGAGCAGCGCGCGGGAGACGGATCGCATCGTGCCGTCGGCGCCCACGAGGTACGTCTCCCCCGTCGCGCCGAGGCCGTTCAGCTCCCACTCGCCGGCGACGGTCATGACATCGTCGATGCGCTCGATCGGCAGCTCGATCGCGAGGGCGCCGAGCACCTCGCCGTCGTCGGCGATCGGCACCACGGCCCAGCCGGCCGGCGCGCCGAGGCTCGGACCGTACGACGCGAAGTCGGCGAGCACGACGTCGCCGACGATGTTGCGGTCCATCGCCTCGCGGTACGCGACGGCGAGGTTCGACAGCCGGTACGGCCCGTCGAAGAGGTTCGTGCCGAGGTCGACGCCCTTGTAGGCGCTGTAGACGACGTTGCCCTCGGTGTCGAGCATGAGCACGTCCTCGTACTCCTGCAGCTCGGTCATCGTGCGGTAGTAGTCGTGGTACTTCGCGTGCGCCGCCGACCACGCGCTGCCGTCGCCCGCGTCGTCGGCGACGATCGCGTCCTCCCAGCTGTCGTACGGGATCACGTAGTGGTTCTGCAGGTACGTCTGGGCGGCCCCGCGCGGGGCGAACGCCGAGCCGTCGACGTCCTCGCCGGTCGCCTCCTCGAGATCGGCGGCGAACGTGTCGCGATAGTAGGTGTTCACGGCGGCGGATGCTGCGGCATCCGTCTCTTGCGCGTTCAACTCGTCGAAGCCCTCGGTGAAGGCGCGCACGGCGGCCGTGCTGGTGTCGTTCAGCGCTGAAAGCCGCACCGAGTTCTCGATGGAGCGGAACAGCTGCGACACCTCGCGCGCACGGTTCTCGCGGATCTCGACGAGCTTCTCGTACGCGATCGCGCGCAGCGCCTCGGTGCCGTTGACGTACCCGATGATGCCGACGACGATGCTCGAGAGCACGCTCACCGACAGCAGCATGATGAGCAGGATCGAGTAGATCGACAGGCCCGCACGCGCGCGGACGCGTGGCGTGCCCACCCAATGCGCGGGTGTCGCCACGGGCGTCTCCGATCCGGACACGCTCTCTCCCCTCGTACGCCGCCGTTCGATCACGTGCAGCGGCGCTGGAAGCATCCCCAATGACCCCGGCCCGCCGAGGTTGGGGCCAAGAGTAGCGCTCGGCCTGCTTCTGGCATAGAGCCGCCACCGCGCGCCGTGATACGCCCAGACGCGCCGCGTATGATTGCCGTTTCCCCTCCTTCGTTCGTGAGAACCCATGACGTCGACTGCGCCCTCCCCAGCCCCGCCCGCCCGCTTCGCCGGGCTGGACGGCATGCGCGCGATCGCCGTCCTGCTCGTGGTCGTCTACCACCTGTTCCCGCCGGCGCTGCTGCCGGGCGGGTTCGTCGGTGTGGACGTGTTCTTCGTGATCAGCGGATTCCTCATCACGAGCCTGCTGCTGCGGGAGCAGCTCTCGACCGGACGCGTCGCCCTCGGCCGGTTCTGGCAGAGGCGCGCGCGGAGGCTCCTGCCCGCCCTCGCGGGGGTGGTCGTGGTCTGCTCGGCCCTCGCCTGGATCGTGGGCGGCGACGTGCTCGTCGACCTCGACGACCAGGTGCTTGCAGCCGCGACCTTCAGCTACAACTGGGTCTCGGTCGCGGGCGGCGGCGGTTACTTCGCCGCCGCGACGCCCGAGCTCTTCCGCAACTTCTGGTCGCTCGCGGTCGAGGAGCAGTTCTACGTGCTCTGGCCGCTGATCTTCCCGCTGTTCCTTCTGCTCCCGCGCACGTGGGCGCGCACGGCGGCCGCCTTCGCGCTGGCGGCGGCATCGGCCGTCTGGATGGGCGTCGCGGTCGCGGGCGGCGGCGACGTCACGCGCGCCTACTTCGGCACCGACACGCACGCGTTCGGCCTGCTGCTGGGTGTCGGCCTCGCGTTCCTGCTCGCTCCCCTGTTCCGGGCGGCGGATGCTGCGCCCGCCGCGCTCGTCGCGACCACCGGCGACGGCACCCGCGGGCCGCACTGGCGCGCGGTGCCGGGCGCCAGGCCGGTCGGCGTCGCCGCGGCCGTGCGTCCGCGCTGGGTCGAGTCGCGTGTCGCGCGGGACCTCACCGGAGCAGCCGGTGTGCTCGCCCTCGTCGGCCTGGCCGCGCTCGCCATGGTGCCGCAGACCTCCTCGGCGGCGACGTTCCCCGGTGCCCTCCTCGCCGCGAGCCTTCTCAGCGCCGTCGCGATCGTCGCGGGCGTGTGGCCCGGCTCGTGGTTCGGACGCGCGATCGACGTGCGGCCGATGCGCTGGATCGGCGACCGCTCCTACGGCATCTACCTGTGGCACTGGCCGCTCCTCGTGCTCGCGGTCGCGGCGTTCGCACCCGACGCGACCGTCGCCACGGCCCCGGTCTGGATCGGCCTGGGCGTCCTCGCGGCGACGGCCGCAGCATCCGCCCTGTCGTTCCGCTACATCGAGACGCCCGTGCGCCGGCACGGATTCCGCGCCTCGGTGCGCCTGCTCACCACGCGCCTGCAGACCGGGCCCGGCGCCCGGCTCCGCGCCGTCGGCGTGGCGCTCAGCGGCGCACTCGTGCTCGCCGGTGCGGGCACCGCCATCGCGGTCTCGCCCGACGAGACCAGCGCCGAGGCCGCGGTCGCGGCAGGTCGCGCCGCCCTGGAGAAGGCGCTGCGCGAGGCCCCCGCGCCGATCGCTCCCTCCCCTTCGGGAACGGATGCCGCGTCCTCCGCGGCTGCCGACATCACCGGCGACCAGATCAGCGCCGTGGGCGACTCCGTCATGCTGGCGTCGGCCGGCGGGCTCGTGGAGCGCCTGCCGGGCATCGACGTCGACGCCGAGGTCTCGCGCTCGATGTGGGCCGGGCCTGACATCGTCGACGACCTCGACGCCACGGGCCGGCTGCGGCCGTACGTGGTCGTCGCCCTGGGCACGAACGGCGCGGTCGACCTCTCGACGCTGGAGCAGCTCGCCGACACCGTCGGCCCGAAGCGCAACCTCGTGCTCGTGAACGCGTACGCCCCGCGCGACTGGATCCCCGGCGTCAACGCCGAGCTCGCCGCGTTCGCCGACGATCACCGCAACGTCATCGTCGCCGACTGGTCGGGTGCCATCGCGCCCCACGAGGACCTCCTCGCCGGCGACAGGATCCACCCCGGCGCCGCCGGCGGCCGCATCTTCGCCGACACCGTCGCGGCCGCCGTCGACGAGCTCGCCGACGAGCGCCGCGCCTACGCCGCGGACCGCGCCGACCGCCTCGCCGAGATCCTCAGCGCCGACCTCACCCCCTGAGCCGGGCTCCCCCGCACCCGGGCGTCAACGCTCGGGAACGCAGCGAGGCCCGTCACCCAGGGGGTGACGGGCCTCGCGGTGCAAGGGGTGCCGGGCTGCTGCGCCCGGCGGGATCCGATTTACTCGGACTTCTCCTCGGCGGGGGCCTCGACGGCCTCCTCGGCGGCAGCCTCAGCGGCGGCGCCCTCGTCCTGCGACTCGGCGCCGGCCTCGGCGGCCTCATCGGCGGCAGGGGTCTCCTCGGCGGGGGTCTCCTCGGCGGGAGCCTCCTCGGCCGGAGCAGCCTTCGCGGCGGCAGCCTTCTTGGCCGACGGCTTCTTCGTCACGGGCTCGAGGACGAGCTCGATGACGGCCATGGGCGCGTTGTCACCCTTGCGGTTGCCGACCTTGGTGATGCGGGTGTAGCCGCCGTCACGGTCCGCGACCAGCGGAGCGATCTCGGTGAAGAGGACGTGCACGACTTCCTTGTCACCGATGACCGACAGCACGCGGCGACGCGCGTGCAGGTCGCCGCGCTTCGCGAACGTGATGAGACGCTCGGCGAGCGGACGCAGGCGCTTGGCCTTGGTCTCGGTCGTCTTGATCGACTTGTGGGTGAACAGCGCAGCGGCCAGGTTCGCAAGCAGCAGGCGCTCGTGGGCGGGGCCGCCTCCGAGGCGGGGACCCTTGGTGGGCTTGGGCATTCTCATTTACTCCAGTGTGAAAAGTCGGTCGGGAAACGGATGCTGCGGCATCCGGTATCCGGCTGGCTCAGACGGTCTCGTCGTCGTAGCCGCCGTAGAAGTGCGCACCGTCGAACCCGGGAACCGAGTCCTTCAGCGACAGGCCGAGCGAGACGAGCTTGTCGCGCACCTCGTCGACCGACTTCTGACCGAAGTTGCGGATGTTCATGAGCTGCGTCTCCGAGAGGGCGACGAGCTCCGACACGGTGTTGATGCCCTCACGCTTGAGGCAGTTGTACGAACGCACCGAGAGGTCGAGGTCCTCGATGGGCATCGACAGCTCGTTCGACAGGACGGTCTCGACCGGCGCGGGGCCGATCTCGATGCCCTCGGCCTCGACGTTCAGCTCGCGGGCCAGGCCGAAGAGCTCCGTCAGGGTGCGACCGGCCGAGGCGACGGCGTCGCGCGGGGCGATCGAGGACTTGGTCTCGACGTCCAGCACGAGCTTGTCGAAGTCGGTGCGCTCACCCGCACGCGTCGCGTCGACGCGGTACGAGACCTTGAGGACCGGCGAGTAGATCGAGTCGACCGGGATCTGACCGGCCTCGGCGTACTCGTTGCGGTTCTGGGTCGCCGAGACGTAGCCGCGGCCACGCTCGATGGTGAGCTCGAGCTCGAACTTCGCGGTGTCGTTGAGCGTCGCGATGACGAGCTCGGGGTTGTGCACCTCGACACCGGCCGGAGCCGAGATGTCGGCGGCGGTGACCTCACCGGCGCCGGTCTTGCGGAGGTACGCGGTGATGGGCTCGTCGCGCTCGCTGGACACGACCAGCTGCTTGATGTTGAGGATGATCTCGGTGACATCCTCCTTGACACCGGGAATGGTGCTGAACTCGTGGAGGACGCCGTCGATGCGGATCGACGTCACGGCTGCGCCGGGGATGGACGACAGGAGGCTGCGACGCAGCGCGTTGCCGATCGTGTAACCGAAGCCGGGCTCCAGCGGCTCGATGACGAAACGGCTGCGGAACTCCCCGATCTTCTCCTCGGTCAGAGTGGGACGCTGTGCGATGAGCACTATGTGTTCCTTTCGATCACGTGCCCGCTATATGACACGTGCGGTGGGTGAGGTGTTGAGTTTTACTCGGGATGCTGCGGCCGCCGCTCGCGCGCCGGCCCGGGCATCCGTGAAACGTGCCGGAGCCGGGGCACCGACGAACGGTGCCCCGGCTTACGGGGTGTCAGACGCGGCGGCGCTTGGGCGGACGGCAGCCGTTGTGGGCCTGCGGCGTCACGTCCTGGATCGAGCCGACCTCGAGGCCGGCGGCCGTCAGCGAACGGATCGCGGTCTCGCGGCCCGAGCCCGGACCCTTCACGAAGACGTCGACCTTCTTGACGCCGTGCTCCTGCGCCTGACGGGCAGCGGACTCCGCGGCCATGCCGGCGGCGTACGGCGTCGACTTGCGCGAGCCCTTGAAGCCCACGCCACCCGACGACGCCCAGCTGATGACGGCGCCCGACGGGTCGGTGATCGAGACGATCGTGTTGTTGAACGTCGACTTGATGTGGGCCTGGCCCAGCGCGATGTTCTTCTTCTCCTTGCGGCGCGGCTTGCGCGCGGCGGACTTGGCCTGTGCCATGTGCTTGCTCTCCTAAACCCTGGGGGCCGCGCCTTAGCGCGCCTTCTTCTTGCCGGCGACGGTGCGCTTCGGGCCCTTGCGGGTACGCGCGTTCGTCTTCGTGCGCTGCCCGCGCACCGGGAGGCCGCGGCGGTGGCGCAGGCCCTCGTAGGAACCGATCTCGACCTTGCGGCGGATGTCGGCGGCAACCTCACGACGGAGGTCACCCTCGACCTTGTAGGTGCCTTCGATGTAGTCGCGGAGCGCGACGAGCTGGTCGTCGCTGAGGTCCTTGACGCGGATGTTCTCGTCGATCTCCGTCGCGGCGAGGATCTCGTTCGAGCGGGTACGGCCGACGCCGTAGATGTACGTGAGGGCGATCACCACGCGCTTGTCGCGCGGGATGTCAACGCCGGCAAGACGTGCCATGCGATTCTCCTGAGAGTTGGTGGAGGTGTGGAGCAGTGTCGGTGCCCGGGCCCCCAGCCCGAGGTGTCCCCTCCGGAGAGGTTCTGACGCTGCCTGTCGTCGTATTCAGTTGTGGGATGACGGATGCCGCGGCTCGCGGCATCCGTCCAGACCTGAGGTCAGCCCTGGCGCTGCTTGTGACGCGGGTTGCTCTTGCAGATCACCATGACGCGACCGTGGCGACGGATGACCTTGCAGTGGTCGCAGATGGGCTTGACGGAGGGGTTGACCTTCATGTTTTCTTCTCTTCGCTGTCTTCACCGGGCAGGCCGGAGCCTGGGGTGTTACTTCTCGACCGGTCTAGCGGTAGCGGTAGACGATGCGCCCGCGGGTGAGGTCGTAGGGCGACAGCTCCACGACGACACGGTCCTCGGGGATGATGCGGATGTAGTTTTGCCGCATCTTGCCGGAGATCGTCGCGAGGACCTTGTGGCCGTTGCTGAGCTCAACGCGGAACATCGCGTTGGGCAGCGCCTCGGACACGACGCCCTCGATCTCGATGACACCGTCTTTCTTCGCCATACGCTCGCTAACACTTGTGCAGACCGGTCGATCTGCGGTGGATGGGATTCGGTGCGGCGACACGCCAATACAGGCGCAACGCACCAAAGATCAAGCATACGTGATAGTGGATGCCTCGGCAACCTGGCCCAGGCCCTTCCCAGCACGCATGGAGAACGGATGCCGCGGCAGCGGCATCCGTTCCCCGGAAGGATTATCCGAACAGCGTCGCGAGCGACCCCGCGGGCGGGAGCGACGAGTTCGCGATGACCTGGCCGTTGACCGTGATGGTCGGGGTGCCGATTCCCGAGGAGCCCGGCTGGATCGGAGTCTCGGGCGTCATCGCGGTGACGTAGCCGGCGTAGGTGCCGTCGTTGACGCACGAGTCGATGCCCGTGACACCGACGCCCGACGCGATGTCGAGGATCTCATTGTTGGTGAGGCCCTTCGAACCCTCGGAGGGCTGGTTCTCGAACATCGCCTGGAGGAAGGGCAGCGACGCGTCGGCGTCGGCGACGGCGACGCAGTAGGCGGCGTTCGCGGAGCGGGTCGAGTACTGGGTGCCGCTGGACTGGCTGTCGAGGATCGAGATCGGGTGGATCTCGAGCGTCATGCTGCCGTCGTCGACCATGCTCTGGATCTCGGCGCCGTAGACCTGCTCGAACTGGTTGCAGACGGGGCACATGAAGTCGACGTAGGTGCCGAGGGTGTCCTCACCGGTGCCGACGACGATCGCGCCGGTCTCGCTGTCGATGTTCGACGCCGACGGCGTGTTCACCTCGGTCGGCAGCGGCTTGGGCGTCGCCGCGTTGTTCAGGGTGACCACGAGCACGGTGACGAGCACGAGCGCCACCACGACGCCCAGGGTCACCCAGATCGCGAACCAGTTGGTCTTGCGTGCCGTCTGTGCCATGTGGAGCCTCCTAGGCGATCTCGCGCGGGGTCACGCCGAAGGGCGCAAGGCCCGCGGCGCCGCCGTCGGGTGCGGTGAGCACCCAGATTCCGTCTTCGTGAACGGCGACGCTGTGCTCCCAGTGGGAGCCGGCGGTGCCGTCGATCGTGGAGACCGTCCATCCGTCGTCTTCGACGAACGTGGCCTGGTCGCCGATCACGACCATGGGCTCGATGGCGAGCACGAGTCCGGGCCGCACCTCGGGGCCTGGATCGGCGACGCGGTAGTTGAACACCGAGGGCGACTCGTGCATCTTCCGGCCGATGCCGTGCCCGACGTACTCGCGCAGGATCCCGTAGGTGCCGGACTCGGGCGAGTGCGCCTCGATGTGCGCCTGGATGGCGGTGCCGACCTCGCCGATGTGCTTCGCGGTCGCGAGCGCGGCGATGCCGGCCCACAGCGACCCCTCCGTCACGTCCGACAGGTGCTGCCGCTGAGCGACCACCTCAGGACGGCTGTCGTCGGGAAGGACGAACGTGAACGCGGAGTCCCCGTTCCAGCCCTTGTACTCGGCACCGGCGTCGACGGAGAGGATGTCGCCGGGCGCGAGCACCCGGTCGCCGGGGATGCCGTGCACGACCTCTTCGTTGACCGAGGCGCAGATGGTGTGTCGGTACCCGCGCACCATCTGGAAGTTGGACTTCGCGCCCCGGCCGGCGATGAGAGCGGATGCCGCGGCATCCAGCTCCGCCGTCGTCACGCCCGAAGCGATCAGGCTGCGGGCCGCGTCGAGCGCCGCAGCCGTGATGAGCCCGGGCTCCACCATCGCCCGCAGCTGGGCGGGCGACTTGTAGATCGAACGGCGGAGCGACACGGGATCAGGCGACGGGGACGCGGACGAGCCCGCGCGCCTCGAGGGCGGCGACGATCCGCCCGGTGATCTCGTCGAGGCTGCCCACACCGTCGACCGGCACGACGAGGTCGCGCGTCTCGTACACGCCGAGGATGGGCGCCGTCTCGCGCTCGTAGATCGCCAGACGGTTGGCGATGACCTCTTCGGTGTCGTCGCTGCGACCCTGCTCGGCAGCACGGCCCGCGATGCGCGAGATGCTCTCCTCACGCGGCACGTCGAGCAGGATGACGGCGTCCAGCGCCTCGTCGCGTCCTTCGAGGAACTCGTCGAGGTGCATGACCTGAGCCACGTTGCGGGGGTAGCCGTCGAGCAGGAAGCCGCCCTCGGCGTCGCCCTGCGAGAGGCGCTCGCGCACCACGGCGCTGGTCAGCTCGTCGGGGACCAGGTCGCCCGCCTCGATGATGGCCTTCACCTGGCTGCCGAGGTCCGAGCCGTCCGCGACGGCGGCGCGGAACACGTCGCCCGTCGAGATGGCCGGGACGCCGAACGCCTCGGCGATGCGGATGCCCTGCGTGCCCTTGCCCGAACCCTGCGGGCCGACGATCAGAAGTCGCGTCATCGGAGGAGCCCTTCGTAGTGGCGCTGCTGCAGCTGCGCGTCGATCTGCTTCACCGTCTCGAGACCCACGCCGACGATGATCAGGATCGAGGCGCCGCCGAACGGGAAGTTCTGGTTGGCGCCGACCGTCGCGAGGGCGATGAGCGGCAGGAGCGCGATCAGACCGAGGTAGATCGAGCCCGGCAGCGTGATGCGCGTGAGCACGTAGTCCAGGTACTCCGCCGTGGGGCGACCGGCACGGATGCCGGGGATGAAGCCGCCGTACTTCTTCATGTTGTCGGCGACCTCGACCGGGTTGAACGTGATCGCGACGTAGAAGTACGTGAAGCCGACGATGAGGAGGAAGTACAGCGCCATGTACAGCGGGTGGTCGCCGCGCACCAGGTACAGCTGGATCCATGCGACCCAGGCCGGAACCTCTTCGCCCGCCTGCGGCTGGTTGAACTGCGCGATGAGCGCCGGGATGTACAGCAGCGACGAGGCGAAGATGACGGGCACGACGCCGGCCATGTTGACCTTGATCGGGATGTACGTGTTCGTGCCGCCGTAGGTGCGGCGTCCGACCATGCGCTTGGCGTACTGGACGGGGATGCGGCGCTGTGACTGCTCGACGAAGACGACGAGCGCGACGACGACGATGCCGACGGCCAGGACGAGCAGGAAGACCTCGAAGCCCTTGGACTGCCAGATCGCCCACATCGAGGCGGGGAACGCTGCGGCGATCGAGGTGAAGATCAGCAGCGACATGCCGTTGCCGATGCCGCGCTCGGTGACGAGCTCGGCGAACCACATGATGAGGCCGGTGCCGGCGGTCATCGTGATGATCATGAGCAGCTGAGCCCACCACACGTCGTTCGTGAGGAGGTTCTCGCACTCGGGAACACCGGTGGTCCCGAAGAGCTGGCCGCTGCGCGCAACGGTGACGAGCGTGGTCGACTGCAGCAGTGCGAGCGCGATCGTGAGGTAGCGCGTGTACTGCGTGAGCTTGGCCTGGCCCGCCTGGCCCTCCTTGTAGAGGGTCTCGAAGTGCGGGATGACGACGCGCAGCAGCTGCACGATGATCGTCGCCGTGATGTATGGCATGACGCCGAGGGCGAAGATCGACAGCTGCAGGAGGGCGCCGCCGGAGAAGAGATTCACCAGCGAGAGGAGGCCCTCGGTGCCGGCGGACTGCCGCAGACACGACTGCACGTTCGGGAAGTCGACGAACGGCGCAGGAACGTGCGCGCCGAAGCGATACAGGGCGATGATCGCCAGTGTGAATGCGATCTTCCGCCGAAGGTCGGGTGTGCGGAAGATCCGCGCGATGGCGCTGAACAAGAGGATTCCTCCAGAGGGGGCGTCGGCACGCAGACGTACCGACGTCCAGGGTAACCCAGTGGGGGCCGGAGCAAGCTCCGACCCCCACTGTGTGCGTATTACTTGACGGCGCCGCCCGCGGCGACGATCTTCTGCTCGGCCGAAGCCGAGACCTTGTCGACCGACACGTTGAGCTTCACCGCGATGTCGCCGGTGCCGAGCACCTTGACCTTCTCGTTCTTGCGCACTGCACCCTTGGCGACCAGGTCGCCGATGGTGACGTCGCCACCAGCCGGGTACAGCTCCGCGAGCTTGTCCAGGTTCACGACCTGGTACTCGACGCGGAACGGGTTCTTGAAGCCGCGGAGCTTCGGGGTGCGCATGTGCAGCGGCATCTGCCCACCCTCGAAGCCGACCTTGACCTGGTAGCGGGCCTTCGTACCCTTGGTACCGCGACCCGCCGTCTTGCCCTTCGAGCCCTCACCGCGACCGACACGGGTCTTCGCGGTGTTGGAGCCGGGGACCGGACGAAGGTGGTGCACCTTCAGCACGCCCGGGCGCGAGGCCGGAGCGTCCTTCTTGGGGGCAGCCTTCTTCGCGGGGGCCTTCTCAGCCTTGTCCGCCTTGGCGGCGGCCGCCTTCGCGGGGGCCTTCTCGGCGGCAGCCTTGGGAGCAGCAGCCTTCTTCTCGGCGGCAGCCTTGGGAGCAGCAGCCTTCTTCGGGGCCTTCTCGGCCTCGACGGCGTCGTTCTTCTCAGCCATCAGTCGATCTCCTCAACCTTCACGAGGTGCGCGACGGTCCGGACGTAGCCGCGCGTCTGCGCGTCGTCGGGGCGGACGACCGAGTCGCCGATCCGCTTCAGACCGAGCGAACGCAGCGTGTCACGCTGGTTCTGCTTCTCGCTCACCTTGGACTTGACCTGCGTAACCTTCAGGCGCGCAGCCATCAGACACCTGCCTTCGCAGCGGCCGCGGCCTCAGCCTCGGCACGGACGAGACGGGCGGGGGCGACCTGGTCGAAGTCGAGACCGCGACGCGCGGCGACCGCACGGGGCTCCTCGAGCTGCTTCAGGGCCTCCACCGTCGCGTGGACGATGTTGATCGTGTTCGACGAGCCGAGCGACTTCGACAGCACGTCGTGGATACCGGCGCACTCGAGGACGGCACGCACCGGGCCACCGGCGATGACACCGGTACCGGCGGCGGCGGGGCGCAGCAGCACCACACCGGCAGCGGCCTCACCCTGCACGGGGTGCGGGATGGTCGAGCCGACGCGCGGCACGCGGAAGAAGTTGCGCTTGGCCTCTTCGACACCCTTCGAGATCGCCAGGGGCACCTCGCGGGCCTTGCCGTAGCCGACGCCCACCACACCGTTGCCGTCGCCGACGACGACGAGCGCGGTGAAGCTGAAGCGACGACCACCCTTGACGACCTTCGACACGCGGTTGATGGTGACGACACGCTCGAGGAACTGGCTCTCGTTGCGATCGCGACCACCGCGGTCACCGCGGGTCTGGTTGCGCTCGCGCCCACCGCGGCGCGGCTCGCGCTCGCGCTCGGCGGGAGCCGTCGCGGCGGCGTCGGCCGGAGCCTCGGCAGCAGCCTGCTCGGTCACGATGTTCTCCTTGTTGTCACTCACAGGTTCAGACCTCCCTCGCGGGCGCCGTCGGCGATCGCCGCGACACGGCCGGCGTAGCGGTTGCCGCCACGGTCGAACACGACGTCCGAGACGCCGGCGGCCTTCGCACGCTCGGCGACGAGCTCGCCGACCTTGCGGGCCTTGGCGGTCTTGTCACCGTCGAACGTGCGCAGACCGGTCTCGAGCGTCGAGGCCGAGGCCACGGTGTGGCCCTTGCTGTCGTCCACGACCTGCACGAAGACGTGGCGGGCCGAACGGGTGACGACGAGGCGCGGACGCAGCTCGGTGCCGACGACCTTCTTGCGGAGGCGGGCATGACGGCGCGAACGCGCCTGGGTCTTTGTCTTGACAGCCATGGTCACTTACCACTCTTTCCGGCCTTGCGACGAACGACCTCGCCGGCATACCGCACACCCTTGCCCTTGTACGGCTCGGGCTTGCGGATCTTGCGGATGTTGGCCGCGGCCTCGCCGACGGCCTGCTTGTCGATGCCCGCGACCGTGAGCTTGTTGTTGCCCTCGACGGTCAGGGTGATGCCCTCGGGCGCCTCGACGAGGACGGGGTGCGAGAAGCCGAGAGCGAACTCGACCGCCGTGCCCTTCTGCGCAACACGGTAACCCGTGCCGACGACCTCGAGACCCTTGGTGTAGCCCTGGGTGACACCGATGATGTTGTTGTTGATGAGCGTGCGGGTCAGGCCGTGCAGCGAACGCGAGGCGCGCTCGTCGTCGGGACGGGTCACGACGACCTGCGCCTCTTCGACCTTGACTTCGATGGGACGGGCCACGGTGAGCAGGAGCTCGCCCTTGGGGCCCTTGACGGCGACATCCTGGCCATCGACCGAAACGGTCACGCCGGCGGGGATGTCGATCGGAAGACGACCGATTCTCGACATGTCAGATCACCACACGTAGGCGAGGACTTCCCCACCCACGCCCTTCTGCTCTGCCTGACGGTCCGTGAGGAGACCGGAGGAGGTGGACAGGATCGCGACGCCGAGGCCGCCGAGGACGCGGGGGATCTCGGTCGACTTCGCGTACACGCGGAGGCCGGGCTTCGAGACGCGCTTGATGCCGGCGATCGACCGCTCGCGGTTCGGGCCGTACTTGAGCGTCAGGGTGAGGGTCGAGCCGACGCGGGCGTCGCTGACCTCCCACGCGGAGATGTAGCCCTCCTGCTTGAGGATCTCGGCGATGTGGGTCTTGAGCTTGGAGCTCGGCAGCGACACGGAGTCGTGGTGCGCCGAGTTCGCGTTGCGCAGACGGGTCAGCATGTCTGCGACCGGGTCTGTCATTGTCATTTCTTGATTCCTTTGTTCACGAGGTATCGGCAGGCGTTACACGCCGGACGACCTTCCATGATTGCCATGTTCAGTTATGGGATCCGGATGCCTCGACCCGCGCGCATGCGCCCGGGTCGAGGCATCCGATTCAGGAATTACGCCTGCGCCTCGTCCGACTTGAACGGGAAGCCCAGGGCGCGCAGGAGTGCGCGGCCCTCGGCGTCCGTCTTCGCCGTCGTCACGATGGTGATGTCGAAGCCGCGGACGCGGTCGATCCTGTCCTGGTTGATCTCGTGGAACACCGACTGCTCCTGGAGACCGAAGGTGTAGTTGCCGTGACCGTCGAACTGGGCGCCCGAGAGGCCGCGGAAGTCGCGGATGCGGGGCAGCGCCAGGTTGACGAGGCGGTCGATGAACTCCCACGCGCGGTCACCACGGAGGGTGACGTGCGCGCCGATGGCCTGGCCCTCACGCAGCTTGAACTGCGCGATGGACTTGCGGGCCTTGGTCACGACCGGCTTCTGACCGGTGATCTTGGTGAGGTCGTCGACCGCACCATCGATCACCTTGCTGTCGCGAGCTGCCTCGCCGACACCGGTGTTCACGACGACCTTGACCAGGCCGGGGATCTGCATGACGTTGGCGTAGCCGAACTCGTCCTGCAGAGCCTTCTTGATCTCGCCGTTGTACTTCTGCTTCAGGCGGGGCTGGATCTTGCCAGCCTCCACGGCAGTGGTGCTGCTCATGTTCAGAGGTCCTTGCCTGACTTCTTCGCGTAGCGCACGCGGACGGTGCGCTTCACGCCGTCCTTGGTCTGCTCCTCGACACGGTGGCCGACACGGGTCGGCTTCTTGGTCGAGGGGTCGACGACCTGGACGTTGGAGATGTGGATGGGGGCTTCCATCGTCTCGATGCCGCCCGTCTTGGTGCCGCGCTGCGACTGACCGACACGGTTGTGCTTCGTGACGAAGTTGACGCCTTCGACGATCACGCGGTTCTGCTCGGCGAAGATCTCGAGGACCTTGCCCTGCTTGCCGCGGTCGCCGCCCTTGTCCTGCTTCTTGCCCGTGATGACCTGAACCAGGTCACCCTTCTTGATCTTGGCCATGGGGTCAGATCACCTCCGGTGCGAGCGAGACGATCTTCATGAACTTCTTGTCACGAAGCTCACGACCGACCGGTCCGAAGATGCGGGTGCCGCGGGGCTCCCCGTCGTTCTTCAGGATGACGGCGGCGTTCTCGTCGAACTTGATGTACGAACCGTCGGGACGACGGGTCTCCTTCTTGGTGCGAACGACGACGGCCTTGACGACGTCGCCCTTCTTGACGTTGCCGCCCGGGATCGCGTCCTTGACGGTGGCCACGATGATGTCACCGAGACCCGCGTAACGGCGGTTCGATCCACCGAGAACGCGGATGGTGAGCAGCTCCTTGGCGCCCGTGTTGTCGGCGACCTTGAGGCGGGACTCGTTCTGAATCACTTGGCCTTCTCCAGGATCTCGACCAGACGCCAGCGCTTGGTGGCGCTGAGCGGGCGGGTCTCGTTGATGAGGACGAGGTCGCCGATGCCGGCGGAGTTCGTCTCGTCGTGCGCCTTCACCTTGGAGGTGCGGCGGATGACCTTGCCGTAGAGCGGGTGCTTCACGCGGTCCTCGACCTCGACGACGATGGTCTTGTCCATCTTGTCGCTGACGACGTAGCCACGGCGGGCCTTGCGGTAGCCACGGGCGTCGGCGTCGCGAACGTCGTGCTCGCCGTGCTCGACCTCAGCGGCCTGCTTCTTGTCAGCCATCACTCGGCCTCTTCCTTCGCGGCCTCGTCAGCGGCATCCGCCTTCTTGGCCTTCGTCTTCTTCGCCTTCGTCGCGGTCTCCAGCGGCGCGGGCGTGGCACGGATGCCGAGCTCGCGCTCACGGATCACGGTGTAGAGCCGCGCGATGTCGCGCTTGACCGCGCGAATGCGGCCGTGGCTCTCGAGCTGGCCGGTCGCCGACTGGAAGCGCAGGTTGAACAGCTCTTCCTTGGCCTTGCGCAGCTCCTCGACGAGGCGCTGGTCTTCGAACGTGTCGAGCTCGCTCGGGGCGAGCGTCTTGGTGCCGATCGCCATTACGCGTCGCCCTCCTCGCGCTTGATGATGCGTGCCTTGAGAGGCAGCTTGTGGATGGCACGGGTCAGGGCCTCACGAGCGAGTTCCTCGTTGACGCCGGCGACCTCGAAGAGGACGCGACCCGGCTTGACGTTTGCGACCCACCACTCGGGCGAACCCTTACCGGAACCCATGCGGGTTTCGGCCGGCTTCTTGGTGAGCGGACGGTCGGGGTAGATGTTGATCCACACCTTGCCGCCACGCTTGATGTGACGGGTCATCGCGATACGAGCGGACTCGATCTGACGGTTCGTCACGTAAGCGGGCGTGAGGGCCTGGATGCCGAACTCACCGAACGACACCTTGGTGCCACCGGTGGCCTGGCCCGAGCGGCCGGGGTGGTGCTGCTTGCGGTACTTGACCTTGCGGGGGATGAGCATTACGCCGACGCTCCTTCTGCCACGGGGGCCTCGTTGCGGCGGTCGCCGCCACGCTCGCCGCGGTCGCCACGCGGGCCGCCACGACGGTCGTCACGACGACGGTCCGACTTCGGCGCGTTGGCCTGCTCGCGAGCGAGCTCCTTGTTGGTGAGGTCGCCCTTGTAGATCCAGACCTTCACGCCGATGCGGCCGAAGGTGGTCTTCGCCTCGTAGAAGCCGTAGTCGATGTTCGCGCGCAGCGTGTGCAGCGGCACACGACCCTCGCGGTAGAACTCCGAGCGGCTCATCTCGGCGCCGCCGAGGCGGCCGGAGACCTGGATGCGGACACCCTTGGCGCCGGCGCGCTGAGCGCCCTGCAGGCCCTTGCGCATCGCGCGACGGAACGCCACACGAGCGGTGAGCTGCTCGGCGATGCCCTGCGCGACGAGCTGAGCGTCGGCCTCGGGGTTCTTGACCTCGAGGATGTTCAGCTGGATCTGCTTGCCGGTGAGCTTCTCGAGGTCGGCGCGGATGCGCTCGGCCTCGGCGCCGCGGCGACCGATCACGATGCCCGGGCGGGCGGTGTGGATGTCGACGCGAACGCGGTCACGGGTGCGCTCGATCTCGATGTTGCTCACGCCGGCCCGGTCGAGCTGGGTCTGCAGGAGCTTGCGGATGCGGATGTCCTCGGCGACGTAGTCGGCGTAACGCTGGCCGGGCTTCGTCGAGTCCGAGAACCAACGCGACACGTGGTCGGTCGTGATGCCGAGGCGGAAGCCGTACGGGTGGACTTTCTGTCCCATTACTTGCTCGCCTTCTTGCTCTTGGCAGCCGGCGCCGTCTCAGCGACCTCGGGGGTCGAGAGCACGACGGTGATGTGGCTGGTGCGCTTCTTGATCTGGAAGGCACGACCCTGCGCGCGGGGCTGGAAACGCTTGAGCGTCGTGCCCTCGTCGACGTACGCGTTCTTCACGTACAGGTCCTGCTCGTCCAGGTACTCGCCGTTCTTGTCTGCCGTGACGCGAGCGTTCGCGATGCCGGCGGCGACGAGCTTGTAAATCGGCTCGCTCGCACCCTGCGGTGCGAACTTGAGGATGGCCAGGGCCTCCTCAGCCTGCTTGCCCTTGATGAGCGCAACGACACGACGAGCCTTCTGAGGGGTCACGCGGATGTGTCGCACGCGTGCGATGGACTCCACCATTTCTCTCTCCTCTGCCCCCGCGTCAGCGGCGGCGGCCCTTCTTGTCGTCCTTCACGTGGCCGCGGAAGGTGCGGGTGGGCGCGAACTCGCCCAGCTTGTGGCCGACCATGGTCTCGGACACGAACACGGGGATGTGCTTGCGTCCGTCGTGCACGGCGATGGTGTGACCCAGCATGGCCGGGATGATCATCGAACGGCGCGACCAGGTCTTGATGACGTTCTTGGTGCCGGCTTCGTTCTGGACGACGACCTTGCGAAGCAGGTGCTCGTCGACGAAGGGGCCCTTCTTAAGGCTGCGAGGCATCTTCCTCTACTCCTACTTCCGCTTCTTGCCGGCGTTGCGACGACGGACGATGTACTTGTCGCTTTCCTTGTTCGCGTGACGGGTGCGGCCTTCGGCCTGACCCCACGGCGAAACCGGGTGACGACCACCGGAGGTCTTACCCTCACCACCACCGTGCGGGTGGTCGACCGGGTTCATGGCGACACCGCGGACGGTCGGGCGGATGCCCTTCCAGCGGTTGCGGCCGGCCTTGCCCCAGTTGATGTTCGACTGCTCGGCGTTGCCCACCTCACCGACGGTCGCGCGGCAGCGCGCGTCGACGTTGCGGATCTCGCCCGAGGGCAGACGCAGCTGGGCGTACGGGCCGTCCTTCGCCACGAGGCGAACCGACGCACCGGCCGAGCGGGCCAGCTTCGCGCCGCCGCCGGGGCGGAGCTCGATCGCGTGGATCACGGTACCGGTGGGGATGTTCTTCAGCGGCAGGTTGTTGCCCGGCTTGATGTCGGCCGACGGACCCGACTCGACGATGTCGCCCTGCGACAGCTTGTTCGGCGCGATGATGTAGCGCTTCTCGCCGTCGAAGTAGTGCAGGAGCGCGATGCGCGCGGTGCGGTTGGGGTCGTACTCGATGTGAGCGACCTTGGCGTTGATGCCGTCCTTGTCGTTACGACGGAAGTCGATGACGCGGTACTGACGCTTGTGGCCACCACCGATGTGACGCGTGGTGATGCGGCCCTGGTTGTTGCGGCCACCGGTCTTGCTGAGCGGGCGGAGGAGCGACTTCTCAGGCGTCGATCGGGTGATCTCGGCGAAGTCGGCCACCGACGAGCCGCGGCGACCCGGGGTCGTGGGCTTGTACTTGCGAATAGCCATATCTCTAGTCCTCTATCCCGACCGTCAGCCGACTGCCGTGAAGATGTCGATGGTGCCCGACTTCAGGGTCACGATGGCGCGCTTGGTGTCCTTGCGCTTGCCCGTGCCGAAGCGGGTGCGACGGGCCTTGCCCGTGCGGTTGAGCGTGTTGACCGCTGCGACCTTGACGCCGAAGATCTTCTCGATGGCGAGCTTGATCTCGGTCTTCGAGGCACGGGGGTCGACGAGGAAGGTGTACTTGCCCTCGTCGATGAGCCCGTAGCTCTTCTCCGAAACGACCGGCTTCAGGATGATGTCGCGCGGGTCCTTGTTGACGTTCGTCATGCCGAGACCTCCTGGGTGGCGGCGCTCTTCGACGCGACGAACGCGTCGTAGGCGGCCTTGGTGAAGACGATGTCGTCAGAGACGAGCACGTCGTAGGCGTTGAGCTGGTCAGCCGGCAGCACGTGCGCGAACGCGATGTTGCGGACGCTGAGGACGCTGATGTCGTCCGAGCGGTCCACGACCACGAGCACGTTCTTGGTGGCGCCGAGTGCCGTCAGGACCGCGACAGCGGCCTTGGTCGACGGGGCACCCTCGATCGCGAACGACTCCACGACGTGGAGGCGCTCACCGCGAGCACGGTCGCTGAGCGCGCCCAGCAGGGCGGCCGCGATCATCTTCTTGGGGGTGCGCTGCGAGTAGTCGCGCGGCTTCGGACCGTGGACGATGCCACCACCGGTCATGTGCGGCGCGCGGATCGAGCCCTGGCGGGCGTTACCCGTGCCCTTCTGCTTGAAGGGCTTGCGGCCGGCGCCCGAGACCTCACCGCGACGCTTGGTCGAGTGGGTGCCCTGGCGAGCCGCCGCGAGCTGCGCGACGACGACCTGGTGGATGAGCGGGATGTTCGTCTTGACGTCGAAGAGCTCGGCGGGAAGCTGGACGGAACCAGCCTTCTTGCCGTCTGCCTTCACGACGTCGAGCGCGAGAGTCGAGTCAGCCATGAGATCAGGCACCCTTCACTGCGTTGCGGACGTAGACGATGCGGCCGCGAGCACCGGGGACGGCGCCCTTGACGAGCAGCAGACCCTTCTCGGCGTCGATGGCGTGCACCTTGAGGTTGAGGACGGTCACGCGCTCGCCACCCATACGGCCGGCCATGCGCATGCCCTTGAAGACGCGGCTCGGGGTCGACGAGGCGCCGATCGAGCCGGGCTTGCGGTGGTTGCGGTGCGCACCGTGCGAAGCGGAGACACCCTTGAAGTTGTGGCGCTTCATGACACCCGCGGTGCCCTTGCCCTTGCTGGTGCCGACGACGTCGACCAGCTGGCCGGCCTCGAACGTGCCGTCCACCGTGAGCTCCTGACCGAGTGAGTAGTCAGCGGCGTCCGCGGTGCGGATCTCGGTGAGGTGACGGCGCGGGGTGACACCCGCGGCCTCGAAGTGGGCCGTGAGGGGCTGGTTCACCTTGCGGGGGTCGATCTGCCCGTAGCCGATCTGCACGGCCTTGTAGCCGTCCTTCTCGGGGGTGCGAACCTGGGTGACCACGTTCGGGGCGATCTCGATGACGGTGACGGGAACGAGCTTGCCGTTCTCATCCCAGACCTGGGTCATGCCGAGCTTGGTGCCCAGCAGGCCCTTGGAAACCTTGTTGTTGATGTCAGCCATGTCGAACCTCAGAGCTTGATCTCGATGTTGACATCGGCCGGGAGGTCGAGGCGCATGAGCGAGTCGACAGCCTTGGGCGTCGGATCGATGATGTCGATCAGACGCTTGTGGGTGCGCATCTCGAAGTGCTCGCGGCTGTCCTTGTACTTGTGGGGAGAACGGATCACGGCGATCACGTTCTTCTCCGTCGGAAGGGGCACGGGGCCCACGACCGTCGCGCCCGCACGGGTCACGGTGTCGACGATCTTCCGGGCCGACGAGTCGATGACCTCGTGGTCGTACGACTTCAGGCGAATGCGGATCTTCTGTCCCGCCATTGTCTGCTCACTCTCTTTCTCGCGTCATACCCCTGTGGCATTGGACGCACGTGGCGCAAAGCGCCATGGCACTTCTGCACCGCTTGCGCAGTGCGTGCTGCACCGCTGTTCTGCTGTCAATCCCGGGTGCCGCGCCGAAGCGCCGCGTCCCGGCATCCGTCCTCCCCCGCGCGCGAAGCAAAGCTCCGCCCGAGGTGGAATCGTGATGTGGTGGTTCTGCTGCCCGCGGCCTAGGACCCTGCGCTTATGCGCTGCCTATGCACTGCCCTGGCAGTGATCCGACGCACGCCAAGAGGGGCGTCGGAATGTGGAACCTCACTAGTCTACGTGCAGCCCGGGCGTGTCGCAAACTCGGGCGTGTCGCGACGCGGGTATGCTCGGTCGTTTCTCAGGAGGGTTCGCAGGATGGATGCTGCACCCCCATGCGAAAGGGCGGTCGCGCTGTGCGCGACCGCCCCCTCCCACCCTCCTATTTT